>JASJAZ010000190.1 GCA_030066785.1 Desulfobacterales bacterium
ATTGTGTCTTAATGACACTTTTTAAAAAATCAGGTGGCCGCACCACGCGACCATTGGAATCGACGCAGGCATGTTTCGTAAATCCACCGGCGAGCTTGGTTTTCTCTTTTGCGTCCCAGATCAAATAGTCAAATTTTATGCCGCCTTTAAATTTCTGATCATAACGGGTCTCAATAACGATGGTGTCATCGTATTTGGCCGGTGACCAGTATTTACAATAGGCTTCTGAGACCGGCAAAAAAATTCCCTTTTCCTCAATGGTTTTATAGGGTAGCCCCAGAGCGCGGAACATTTCGGTGCGCCCCATTTCAAACCAACGCAGATAGTTGGCATGATAGGCAAATCCCATGTTGTCGGTATCACCATATATAACGCGGCTTTTAAACTTATGGGCGTGCATCGCAAAGACCTTTAGATTGTCCCATCCAAAGAAGCATGAGATGGGCTATTCATTCATTAGTATCGTTTTGTATTATGTCGGTGATAATGGTTTTGAGATCAACATAATTGTAGGAAACCGGGAAATCGGGGTACTCGTTTTTTACAGTGTCGGGCGGGCTAAATAAAATACCACGATCGGCTTTTTGCAGCATGGTAATGTCATTATAAGAATCGCCGATGGCGATAACTTTGAAATTGAGGTTTTGCATGGATATGACGGCATTGCGCTTGCTGTCGGTTTGGCGCAGGTTGTAATTGGTGATGGTACCGTTTGGATCGATGGTTAGATGATGGCAAAACAAAGTCGGCCAGCCGAGTTTTTGCATCAGCGGTGCCGCAAATTCAACAAACGTGTCAGAGAGGATAATCACCTGAATCCGTGAGCGCAGCCACTCTATAAACTCAACCGCTCCATCCAGAGGCGCCATGGTTTGGATGACACTCTGAATATCATGAATCGTAAGTTTATTGGTTTTTAAAATCTTTAAGCGTTTGCGCATCAAAACATCATAATCAGATATGTCACGAGTGGTCAGTCGCAGTTCTTCGATGCCGGTTTTTTCGGCCATATTGATCCAAATTTCAGGCGTAAATACGCCTTCCATATCCGCACAGACAATGTACATGATTCCTCGCTCTACTGTAGAGTTAAGTTTTTGATCCTGCTTATTTCTTATGTTGCCTTAGTCTTGTTGCCATTCGTCTTCAATGCGGATCAACAGCGGGTTCGCACTGACAACATCCAAGGTCTCAATTTCCCGCAAGGCCTGCTTGACATCAGACTCCTTGGCGCGATGAGTTACCATGACCACAGGCACAGAACCATTGGATTTACGGCCCTTTTGGTGGACCGATTTAATGCTGATGTTGTGGTTGCCAAGACTGCCCGAAATTTTGGATAAAACTCCCGGACGATCCAGAGCAAAAAATCGGAAGTAATAATGCGTGGCAATGTCGTCAATGGACATCACCGGGATTTGTCGCATGCTGTCAGGTTGAAACGACAACAATGGCAGCCTTTTGGTCGCACCACTAATTAGGTTGCGGGCGATATCGGCCAAATCACTAATCACGGCACTGGCGGTGGGCATCATGCCGGCTCCGCGGCCGTAAAGCAGTATGTCTTGGACGGCATCGCCAGATACCGTAACAGCGTTGACCGTGCCGTTGACATTGGAAAGCAGATTATCAAAGGGAATCATGGTGGGATGCACCCGCGCCTCGATGGCATTGCCTCTATCTTTCCCGATGGCCAGCAGTTTGACCCGATAACCGAATTCGCCGGCAAACTCAATATCCATAGGCGTAATTTGAGAAATCCCTTCGATGTAGATATCGTCAAAATTGATTTGGGTTCCATAGGCCAGCGAACTGAGAATCGCCAGTTTATGGGCCGTATCCAGGCCGTCGACATCCAAGCTTGGGTCCGCCTCGGCGTACCCCTCAACCTGCGCTTCCTTCAGAACGGTTTGGAAGGAAATGCCTTCATCGGTAATTTTAGATAGGATGTAGTTACACGTTCCATTCAGGATACCGATCATGGATTTAATATGATTGCCGACCAATGATTCGCGGATGGTTTTAATGATTGGCATGCAACCGCCGACACTGGCCTCGAATGCCAGATCGACACCCTTGCGGTGGGCGGTTTCAAAAATCACATGACCATGTTTGGCCAGCAGCGCTTTGTTGGCTGTGATAACCGGTCGGCCCGATTCAATTGCTTTTAGAATTAGATCTTTGGCAATGGTTTCACCCCCGATCATTTCGATGATGATGTCAACCTGGGGGTCGTTGATGACCTGGTTGGCGTCGCTGGTCAAAATGGTATCTTGAAAGTCAAGTCCCCGTGCTTTCTCCAAATCGATATCGGCCACATATTTCAGATGCAGCGGTACTCCGACCCGGGACTGAATCAATTGGCGATTTTCGATGAGAAGTTTGGCCACACCGGTGCCGACGGTGCCGCATCCCAACAAACCGATATTGATTGTTTTCATAGTTTGATCACTCTGTTGTGCAGGTTCGATGCAATTTCACGTTTTTCTTATAGAACACATTGATAAGTCAATAAAAAACCGGCTCCTGGTAAATACAATTGAAGTCAAGGGAGCCGGTTCAGGATGTTATAATACTTTGCGAATGCCTCGAACCGCTTGATTGATGCGCATGTTGTTTTCAATCAGGGCAAAACGCACGAAATCATCGCCGTATTCACCGAAACCCAGGCCGGGAGATACCGCCACCTGGGCTTCCTTGATCAGCATTTTAGAAAATTCCACCGAACCCATGTGACGGTACTGTTTAGGAATTTTACCCCAAACAAACATGGTGCCTTTGGGGCTGGGTATATCCCAACCAGCCCGGCTCAGACCGGTGATCAGAGTATCGCGTCGGGAACGGTACGTATCGCAGACTTCACCAACGCAGTCCTGGGGACCGTTTAAAGCGATTATGGAGGCAATTTGAATCGGCTGGAAAATACCGTAATCAAGATAGCTTTTAATGCGTCGCAATGCGTTGACGATTTCTTTGTTACCAACACAAAAACCGACACGCCAGCCGGCCATGCTGTAACTTTTTGAAAGGGAAAAGAATTCAACCCCCACGTCCTTGGCGCCCTCGGCCTGCAAAAAACTGGGGGCCCTATAGCCGTCAAAAGTGATGTCGGCATAGGCGAGATCATGTACGATCATAATATTGTGTTCTTTAGCGTAAGCGACGATGTTTTCAAAGAACTGCAGGTCAACCACTTCAGTAGTAGGATTGTGGGGATAGCTGATGATCAATACCTTGGGTCGCGGCCAGGTCTGCTTGGTGGCCTGCACCAGATTTTCTAAAAAATCATGTCCGGGACCCAAGGGAATACCCCGGACATCACCGCCCGAAATAATGGCCGAATAAGGGTGGATCGGGTAGGTAGGATTGGGGGCGAACACCACATCACCAGGTCGAATGGTTACCAGGATGAGATGCGACATTCCCTCCTTAACGCCGATGGTAACGATTGCTTCGGTTTCATAATCTATCTCGACATTGTAACGGCGCTGATACCAATCGGTGATGGCCATTCGCAGCTTTTTTATTCCCATTGAAGCTGAATAGCGATGATTTTGGGGTTTTTGAGCGGCCTCGGTCAGTTTATCAACGATGTGTTGTGATGTCGCTAAATCCGGGTTGCCCATTCCAAGATCAATGATATCTTCACCACGACGCCGCGCTTCCATCTTGATTTCATTGACGGTTGCGAAAACGTATGGCGGCAATCTATCCAGTCGTGCAAATTGGGTCATATGGTTACCTCGCCAATCTCCATTGTCGTTTCGTTTAACCGGAACTCTACATCGTGTTATAAGATAAAAACCCGAATTTTAAACAAATCCATTCGTCTGAAAATTTACTACAACTGATATTATAAGTCAAAATATGTTTTGACTTTTGTTGCCAAGCGAATTAGCTTTTTTCTGTTTTTTAGGGGTTAAAGACTTTTGAGGAGTGATCCGTGGACAAAACCTTAACGTATACAGATGCTGGGGTTGATATCGACAAAGCTGATCGCTTTGTCCAGGAGATTAAAAAGATTGCCAAGCAAACCAGCCGATCTGGTGTAATGGGAGATATCGGTGGGTTTGGAGGACTCTTCTCCTTGAATGTATCCAACATGGAGCGCCCGGTTTTGGTAAGCTCAACCGATGGTGTCGGTACAAAATTAAAAATTGCGTTCATGTTGGATCAGCACGATTCCATCGGCATTGATCTGGTGGGGATGTGCATCAATGATATTGCCGTGCAGGGCGCCAAACCGCTATTTTTTTTGGATTATCTGTCAATGGGCACATTAGACACGCGGATCGCCAAAGAAGTTGTTACCGGAATCGGGGAAGGTTGCCGCATGGCTGACTGCGCTCTCATTGGCGGTGAGACGGCAGAGATGCCCGGTTTTTACAAAGATAACGAATATGATCTAGCCGGTTTTGCCGTTGGAATTGTTGATAATAATAAAATTGTAGACGGTTCGGAAACACGCGTGGGCGATAAACTGATTGGCATTGCCTCCAGCGGTTTGCATAGCAACGGTTATTCCCTTGTGCGTAAAGTATGTTTTGATATTCTTAAGCTGGACGTGCATACGCACATTGATGATTTTGGTCGGACATTGGGTGAAGAGCTTTTGGAACCTACGCGCATCTATGCTGATATAATTCGCGGATTGCGCAAAGGCCTGCCAATCAATGGCTTGGCGCATATCACCGGTGGCGGCATTCCCGAAAATGTGGTGCGCATCATTCCGCAGACGTGTTCCTTGGTATTGCTTGATCGTAAATGGGAGGTGCCGCCGATTTTTAGTTTTTTACAGGCGGCCGGCAACATATCCGACCAGGAAATGCGGCGGGCATTCAATAACGGCATTGGATTGGTGGTAGTTGTGGAAGAATCATTTTCCCAAGAGTTATTGGAACGTTTAGCAGCTATGGATGAAAAAGCCTATGTGATCGGCGAGGTGATTGAACGCAAAGAGTCGGTCGAACGCATTCAGTGGGTCTAAGGAAATCATAACGCAATGGCTAACCAATTTTTAGCCTGGTGGTATCATGTATCAAGAACCTGCAAGCGCCTCTTGAAGTGGGTTTCGCAAGGAAGCCACAAACAAATCGTTTGCAGCACCTGAAATACCTCTAAAACTGGTTTCCGGCGGAAATAGCCAAACAGACGCGGCGGATAAACCATCCCCACCCCAAAGGGCGGGGATGATTTGTTTATAGTTGATATAAAAAACCAGATATTCACTTTGTTTCTGAGTTATTATTGTTAAAGTATGATGAAAATTTTAGGAATTGAAACATCTTGCGATGAAACGGCGGCCGCGGTTGTGGAGGATGGCACCACCATCTTATCTTCGGTCGTTTCCTCACAGGTTGCTGTGCACCATCCTTTCGGTGGGGTGGTACCGGAGTTAGCGTCACGCAAACATATCGAGATGATTGTGCCGGTGGTTAACGAAGCCATTCAGAAAGCCGGCACTACACCAACGAGTATTGATGCCGTTGTGGCCACCCAGGGACCCGGTTTGATCGGTTCGTTGTTAGTAGGCTTTTCCTTTGCCAAGGCGTTTGCCTTTGGCCTTGGGATCCCCTGGTTAGCTGTTAATCATTTGGAGGCGCATATCAATTCGGTATTTTTTGATCCGGACCCGCCCGGCTTTCCATTTGTGGCCTTGTTGGTTTCCGGCGGACACACGAGTATTTATCATGTCACCGCGTACACACAATCAACACTAATGGGTCAGACGCGTGATGATGCCGCCGGTGAAGCCTTTGATAAGGTCGCAAAAATTCTGGGTTTGGGGTATCCCGGCGGCCAAATTATCGATCAACTTGCCGCTCAAGGCAATCCTCAGAAAATTCTTTTCCCCCGCGCATATTTAGACAAAGGCAGTTATGATTTTAGCTTCAGCGGCCTTAAAACAGCAGTCAACCGCTACGTTCAAACCCATCCAGATGATTACCAACAGCAGACAGCCGATATTGTGGCAAGTTTTCAAGAGGCGGTGGTAGAGGTTTTAACAAACAAACTTCTTCAAGCGGCCTTATCCAAAGATTGCGCCCATATTGCGGTAGTGGGTGGTGTGGCGGCCAACAGCCGACTGCGTGCCAGCGTCCGGCAAGCAGCGGCACAAAAAGGCTTAACCGTTCATATGCCGCCTTTGGCGCTTTGCGGCGATAATGCTGTGATGGTTGCTGCCGTGGGACATCACTATTTACAGGCCGGCAAGCGATCCCAGCTTGACGAGGATGTTTACTCACGCGCCATGTTGCCGGCAATGGATCGGCATTTGAGCCCGCCGTCTGTCAAGCGGTAGAGTTGGACAAGTAGGTTTGTTTTAACTTTAAAACCCGCTCAACGGATTGTCGGCCTTGATGCCGTCTAACGGCGTGGTTTTCCATTTGATGAATCATTTCTTCCCACGCCTGTTCCATTTTTGAGCTGCGATGACAGATGAGGGCGATATCAACATCTGCAGCCAGAATTTGTTGAACAGCAGATTTTAGATCATAATGCTTGGTGATTGCGCCCATATCCAAATCATCGGTTAGAATTAATCCTTTATATCCCATTTGGTTGCGCAACAGCTCTTTGGTAACAGGTGTTGATAGGCTTGCCGGCCAGTCAGCATCAATGGCCGTATAGCGAATATGCGACAGCATTATCCCGGCCACTTGATGCGTAATGGCGGCTTTAAACGGCACCAAGTCATAAGACTCTAAAGCGTCGCGGGATACTTCTAGCACCGGCAAATCCTGGTGTGAATCCAAAGTTGTGCGACCGATGCCCGGAAAATGTTTCGCCACAGACATAATGCCGTTGTTTTGTAAATAATCGATGATCGTAGTCCCTAAATTTATGGCCCAATTCGGATCATCTCCAAAAGCACGCTCAATCATAATGCTTTCGATATGCTTTGGCGCTAAATCTAACACCGGCGCAAAGTTCATATTGACACCGATGGATTTCAATTCCCGGGCGGTTATTTCGGCAAATTGGCGTGCATCTTCAGTGCTTTGCATTTTAGAATTGCCGGGAAATTGTGTAAAAGGGGCTTTGAGCCTGGCAACCTGACCGCCTTCCTGGTCAATGGCAATTATTAAGGGGGGTTGCCCACACTCGGCGGCGAATTGTTGACAGTCCCGGCATAACCGATCGATCTGATCGGGAGCTGAACAGTTACGGGCAAAAAGAACCAAACCAGCCACTTTTAAGGTTCCGATCAAGTCCTTTAAATCTTCTGTAAAATGATAACCATCAAAGCCAACCATCAGCCTCTGGCCGGCAAGCTGCTGTAAAGAGAAATCTGATATATCTGGCATTGCTAAAATTTGCTTTCTAATGGCTATTTTCGTCTTAACTGGTATCTACGCACCGCTCGATTATGATCTTTTAAATTGGTGGAAAACTGATGGGTAGTATCCTTTTTAGACACAAAGTAGAGAAACTTGGTGTCTGCCGGGTACAGTGCGGCTTCTAAAGCCTTTTTACCGGGGCTTGCAATGGGCCCCGGGGGTAGTCCTCTGATTTTATAAGTGTTATACGGTGTCTTGGTTTGAAGATGCTTGCGAGTGAGATTACCGTCAAATTCTTGTAATCCATAGATGACCGTGGGATCCGTTTCCAGGCGCATTTTTCGCTTTAATCGGTTATGAAAGACCGATGATATCAGCGGGCGCTCAGCGGCCGCGCCGGTTTCTTTTTCGATAATTGAGGCCAACGTGACCACTTCATGGACTGATAAGCCGATCTCGGCAGCACGGTTTTGCCATAGTGGCGTCATGATCTCCCGAAAACGTGCAACCATTGCATCAGCAATTTTTTCCGGGGCCATATTTTTGGGAAAGTGGTAGGTTTCAGGAAAAAGATAGCCTTCGAGACGGTCAGCTTTGATCCCCATCGATGTGACCAGGTCTGGATTTGTGGCCGTGTTGATGAATTCTTGGCTGGTGCACAAACCGGCAGCTTCCAGGGCCGCTGCAATCTGCCAAAGATTATAACCTTCGGGGATGGTGATTTTATAGAGGCGCACTTTGCCCCGGGTCATGGTGTGAAGAATTTGCTCAGGCGACATCGCGGCGGACAGTTCATATTCTCCGGCCTTGATCCGCCCATCAAAGCCTTTCAGGCGGGCTAAGATTTTAAATTTTAACGGCTGCTGAACAATATTGGATTGGATCAGGCGATTGACGACTTCGTAAAAGGCTTGTCCGGTGGTGACCGTAAATAGCTGATTGGTGGCTTGGGCTTCAAACGGTGTGCGACTGTAAATATATAAATTTAACAGCAGTCCGGCAACACCCAGAATGCCGGCAACTGCGATCGAAACGAGAATAAACGTAATTTTACGCATGATAAACAAATAATGATTGCGGGAGTTTCTTAAATCTGCGCTTATGGCGGTTTAAATTTAAACCTTGACCAATAGGCATCTTGACTTCATTAGATTACCAGTATTTTGTTTTTTTGAATAGGGGATTCGTTAACTTTTAACATTTCATTAGCTATTGGCAATTATGTGAAATGTGACCTTTGGTTGGTTACTCGGCTAAAGCAACCTTGCCGATACTTCTTGCAATTAATTATATTTATGTTTAAAGTTCAACTAGTTAGGTAATCAATTGTTAGTCGTTTAAGGAACCGTATGAACCAGCCAAATGATCTTGATGCAACCTATCGTGGTTTCGAACAGGGCCCGATCCGCCCTCCCAGTGAAGCCTATAGTCTCCTCATTCGTATTACGCGCAACTGCCCATGGAATCGGTGCACCTTCTGTCCGGTGTATAAACAAACCCGTTTCTCCCTGCGTCCG
>JASJAZ010000191.1 GCA_030066785.1 Desulfobacterales bacterium
AAAATTTTTTTATCGCCAATCAAACATCCTTGCTTGAAATCTATGTTAAAGGGGCATGATCTTATTTGAGATCCGCATCAATCCAGCCGCCGCCAAGGACCTCTTCATCCTTAAAAAAAACCGCCCCCTGCCCTGGGGTGATAGCCGACTGGGGTTTATCAAAGCGGACAATCGCGCTTTGCGAATTAATCGGCTCAATTATGGATGGCACTGCTTGGTGACGATACCTGATGCGTGTCAACACACGCATAGGTCGATCCGGCACCGGCTGTATCCAGTTGATATCTCTTACTCGGCATGTTGGCTTTTTAAGATCCTGTTTTAAACCGACCACCAAACGATTGCGTTGGTGGTCAATTTGAGCAACATAATAAGCCTCGGCTGCTGGACAGTTTATTCCCCGCCGTTGGCCGATGGTAAACAGATGCAGGCCTTTATGACGGCCAATAACGTTGCCCTCAAGATCGACAATATCCCCCGGTTCGGACCGAAATCCTTTTTGCATTGCAAGAAATTTTCCGTAATGATCGGTGCGAATAAAACAGACATCCTGGCTCTCTTTGGCTACTATCGGTACCAGACCTTTTTGATGGGCAAGGGCTTTGACATCGGTTTTGTGTTTAGCGCCCAATGGCAACAGAGCCCGATTTAGTTGGCCGGGTGTTAAACGTGCCAGAAAATAGGACTGGTCTTTTTGAAGGTCAACACCCCGCAGTAAATGGATGTTGCCATTAGGATCTTTGACAATACGCGCATAGTGGCCGGTGGCCAATTGATCGGCGCCTAATTGCTGTGCAAGATTTAAAACCGTTCCAAATTTTATCAGTGGATTGCAAACTAGGCAGGGATTGGGGGTTTGCCCTATCTGATAGGTGTGTGTAAAATAATCGACGACCTTTTCCTGAAATTCCTTACGGCAATTAAAGACTTCAATGGGAATGTTTAATTGATCACCGATCAACACAATTCTCCGCCGTGCTTGATCTTCGATTGATTCGTGTGTCAGTTCACCAGTGCTTGGTTTAAAATCGGTTTCATAACCGGTAATAAAATGGATTCCGATGATCTTATGGCCTTGTTCTTTCAAAAAAATGGCGGCCATCATTGAATCGACGCCGCCACTTAATGCCACTGCGATTAAGGGTTTCATTCGAAAAAGACTTTGTTGGTGGGACGCACTTCCATGGCACGGGTCGGGCACGCCGGTACGCAAAGTTCACACACGCTGCATATGTTTTGATCGAATTTAACTGTCATTTCAGGGCGTTCGACAGACAAAGCACTCGTGGGGCAAACAGCGGTACAGGCGCCGCAGTGCGTGCATTTGTCTTTGACCCGTTTTACTTCCTGATCCGGGCTCTGCACCTGCACACCTTGGTCTTTTAAATACTGAATTCCAAGATTGAAATTTTTGCGGCTACCGGAAAGTTCCATGACCAAAAAACCTTCTTTGCGCGGCAGCACAGTGGCATTGAGAATATTGAAAATCAGATCATAATCCTTGGCCAGATAACACACGATCGGTTTTTGGACTGTAGTTTGAGGGAATCTCAAAATGACCATTTTTGAATACACGGCGCTCTCCCGGAAAATTCTTTATTTTTAATGCTTGAACTCGTAAACTAATAGTATTTAAAAATCATGTCAACGGCTACCTTAAAGCTTATCAATTTAGATTATTAATCTAAGAAACGGTACATTATTTCGCAGATTTTCAATAATCGCAGTGTGATATTGCACAAATTGGATTGAAAGGAAGACAGAAGCAAGGAGACAGAAAACAGAAGGTGAGGACCATGTTATGTTTGGTCTAAATTCACATTTTTGGACTCTCTAGCTTCTATTTCAAGTTGATTGTGAGGTTTGCAAAACGAAAAAAGCAAATTTTTCGATCTGTGCACATAATATCAAATTCATTCACGACTGGGCCAAAGTTATAAATGTTTTCGATACCAAGACATCCGACAAAACTGATCAACTTCTGTCAGATACTTAAGATGCGTAGGAATCTCCCATGGCAATGAATCGATTCGCATATCGTATGACCGGCTTTGCCATTGATGCCCTTTACAAGCTTTCCAAAGCCAATGTCAAACTGCATGACATCGAAAATATACCGGATGGCGGCATCATCTTTGTGATCAATCATTTTACCCGCATTGAAACGATGTTGATGCCTACCATCATCTTCAAACTTACCCGAATCCCGGTATGGTCTTTAGCCTACGCGGGGCTTTTCAAAGGCCCGCTGTCCACCATGCTCGACAAAGTCGGTGCTGTTTCCACCAAAGATCCTAACCGGGACCGTTTAATTGTCAAAACCCTAATGACCGGTGAGGCCACCTGGATCATCTTTCCGGAAGGCCGCATGGTTAAAAACAAAAAAATTGTTGAAAAAGGGCAATTTATCGTCTCTTTTGCCGGCGGCAAGCATCCGCCGCACACCGGCTCGGCCACCCTTGCCCTGCGCTCCGAATTTTATCGCCAACGAATTTTGCATATGGCGCAAAACGTTCCCCAGGAGGCCGAGCGTTTAATGCAGTTGTTTGATATTGAGGATATTGAGACGATTTCCAATCGCAGCACTTACATCGTACCGGTCAACATTACCTATTATCCGATTCGCGCCCGCGAAAATATTTTAAGCCAGGTGTTGGTCAATTTAGTGGAGGATTTACCCGAGCGGTTTCAAGAGGAGGTCATGACGGAGGGGTCCATGCTGCTATCCGGCGTGGACATCGACATTCGTTTCGGCAAACCCCTCCAAATCAGCGACTATATGACCCATCCGCGAATCCAGCGCGATATCGCGACGCCCAAGGAGATCAATTTTGATGATCCGATTTCATCCAAAAACCAGATGCGCAAATTGGCGCTCAAAATCATGCAGCAATACATGGCGGCCATCTATAATATAACGACAGTGAACTATGATCATTTATTTGCCACCATCATTCGCAGCCTGCCTTATAAAAAAATTGATGAATACGAATTGCGTCAGCGCGTTTTTCTGGCTGCCACTACCGGTATCTGCAAGGCTGGGGTGTGCGTGAACCATCTCCTTGAAAAAGATCAATTGCATTTGCTCACCGATGATCGTTTTGGGCGTGTTGAGGATTTTTTGGGTATTGCCTCAGAAAAAGGGGTTATAAAGCGTCAAAGTAACGATGTAATTAAAGATCCTTCCAAATTTTCATCATCATTTGATTTTCACCGGGTGCGAATTGACAATCCGATTGCCGTTGCGGCCAACGCGGTGGAACCGCTTCAGCTTTTGCGGCGCAATTTGCGTCGGATATCCTGGATGCCCGGTTTTTGGTTGCGACGTAAGTTAACGGAATATTTACAGCAAAGGATTACCCGACAATTTGATCATGATTATCAACAATTTTACATCGAAGGCGAAACCAAAAAGAAGAAGGTCGGGCGACCCTTTTTAGTACACGGACGCGGTCATGAGATCGGCGTATTATTGATCCACGGCTATATGGCCGCCCCCCTGGAGGTGCGCGAATTGGCTAAATTTCTGGGCCGTCGCGGTATTACGGTGTATGCGCCTCGCCTGCGCGGTCATGGAACGTCTCCCGAGGATTTAGCCAAGCGAACCTACAAAGACTGGATAACATCGGTTGATGAAGGCTATGCAGTGTTGCGAACCGTTTGCCGCCGGGTGGCGGTGGGTGGTTTTTCCACCGGGGCCGGCTTGGCCTTGGATCTGGCTGCGCGTATCCCGGATATTGTAGGCGTATTCGCTGTTTCGCCACCCATGCGGCTTCAGCGACTGTCACCTAAATTTGTGCCGGCATTGGATGCCTGGAATCGCATGATGAACTTGGCTGGTTTTCAGAGTGCGAAAATGGAATTTGTTGAAAATCGTCCTGAAAATCCGCATATTAATTACTCGCGTAATCCAATCGCCGGGGTTCGGCAAATGGAACGTTTGATGGATACCCTGGAAACAAAGCTTTCCAAGATAACGGCACCTGCGCTTTTAGCGCAATCATTTGGAGATCCGGTCGTGGATCACCGCGGAACGCGACGTATATTTGAAGCGTTGGGGTCAGATGATAAAGAATTTGTTTTATTTAACTTTGACCGGCACGGGATTCTGCTGGGCCATGATGCGCATCGCGTTCATCGGGCCATCGGAAATTTTATACTGCATTTAAAAGAGCAAAAAGGCAAAGGACATCATCATGTTTAAATGGTTTTTGTATGCGATAAGTTTTACTTGGATTGCGATGGGCAGCGGCTTTATTCTCTACACCCAGAAATGCCGCACGGCGCTTTCCAAAATGCTGGATCCTAAATATGAAAAGTTCATATTTGGATTGATCATCGCCATCGGGGTTTTGCTGATGTTTTCAGCGCCCCATTCGCGCAACTTTGGGGTTGTCATTTTTCTTGGCATCATCGCAACGGTAAAAGGCGTTTTACTGATTTTTATCCCACGAAATCTATACGGGGATATGAAAAAATGGTATTTGCAAACCGCTTCCGATCAGACCTATCGATTTTTTGGTATTGTCATGTTGATTATCGGGGTGGCCGTGGCAACATGGGTCTAAGTTCACAGAATAAGAGAAAAATATAGGAGGCGCCGGGGTGAATTAAATGAATCGTGCCAGAAACTCTGTGTCGGCAACGTGCATAATTAATTGCTTAGGGAAGTTAGGAGACAGAAAACAGAATCGAATGATATTCTCAAGGTCCCTCTGAATTCCTTATCCTAATTGACAATTCTTCTGATTATAGTTCTTTTGATTTTTTGTACAGTAGTGTAGGAAAATATACTTATTAATCAAATCGCTTAAAAGTCACTCATATTGCTATGTCAGGTATTCATTTGGAGGAATTATAGTGAAAAATACAGAGTTGGAAATCTTTTCAGATTATGTCTGACCATGGTGCTATTTCATTACCGGGAGTATTGAAAAACTTAAAACTGAAGAGAATTTAGTGGTCCAATGGACCGCTTTCCCATTGCACCCCAACACCCCCAAAGAGGGCCTAACCCTACAAGAGCTGTTTGCCGGTCGGGACATCAATATTGGACAGTTGCTGGCGAAACTAAAACAGACCGCTGATACATTAGGATTGCCGTTTGGTGATCGCGAGAAAACTTACAACAGTCGTATGGCCCAGGAATTGGGGAAATGGGCCGAAGCGGAAAATGCCGGCGATCGATTTCATCAGGCGGTTTTTCAGGCGTATTTTGCGGAAGGGATAAATATTGGCCGCGCAAAGCATTTGATGGCTATTGCAGAATCGGTGGGGTTATCAGGTGATGAAGCGCATGATATATTGGTTCAGCGCACTTTTAAACAACAAGTGGATGAGGACTGGAACAGATCGCTTGAAATGGGTGTCACGGCAGTTCCAACATTTGTTATGAACGGCCGCGTACTCGTTGGTGCGCATTCCTTCGATCAATTATATGATTTCATTCATGGCAAAGTGATGCCGTCCCGCATATTGTAAGACACCACCATTACTTTTTATAAACAGCCATTATTTTTCAAAGCACTTAATTGTCCTTGATCAGCATGGTCGCCGGGTCTAAAAAGATATCGGGATGACCTTTTTCGGCCGATGCGCCTTTCAGAGCTTTTACGTAGATTTCTTTACCTTCCGGTACCAGTTGAATGGCTGAATCAAATAAGTCAGACACCTGGTGAAAAGGGGAGGGTAACCCGTCCGGTCCGGGAGGATCATCCCTGTGGGTTAGAACGGCAAACCAGCAATGTAGCGAATAATTTTGGATCAGGGCTTTTAGCTGTTTCAGGTCGCTGTGATTGGCATTTTCGAACGGATAACCGTCAATGAGCATGACTTGTGGGAAAAAGACGCCTTGCTCGGTCAAATCGGTAAGACGCTCTTCCAACTTCGGTACACTAAAGCCCTCAACCTTAAAGGTCATGATAAATCGATGCGGCAAAATTTCTTCCCACGGTTGATGGGCATCTTTGATTTTATATAGTTGCGCAATATTGCGAAAGACCTCTTCATACCACAGACAGACTTTATCAACCGGATCGCTCAGACTGATATGCAGGACGTTGTTGTTGCGCAGCAGGCTGTTTAATGCCAACTGAACCAATAAGGCGGTTTTGCCGACGCCTGCCCTTGCCAAAACCGCCCCGAAACTGCCCGGAGAGAGGATCTCTTCATTTTCACCACTTAATAGCCTTAAGGGGTTTCTTAAAATAAGATCCTTTTTCAGCATCTTGAAATTCCTTTCTTTGAGGTAAATGACCCCGGAGGGTCGATCCTCAGATTCCGATGGTTTTGATGGTATATCTGATTCGGTAATAATTGCGCTTGAGCATTTTGGCTCCGCTGGAATTTTTAACCAGCCTTTTTTTTTCTTTGCCTCATGAATCATCGGTTGTCAATTGATAACTAGTAAAGTATTGGATATTTAAGTGGTATAACTGTTTGAATTTTGATTTGATAGCGTTATTGCATCCGTCAGAATTATATAGGTTGTTCCTACGCAACTTTCTTTTTTTCTTCAGCTGCTTTTTTAGCAATTTCTTCCGCCACCGCTTGGGGCACCTGTTTGTAGGTTAGAAATTCCATGGTGAATTGCGCCTTGCCTTGGGTGAGCGAACGCAGCACGGTGGTGTAGCCGAACATCTCCGCCAACGGTATTTGAGCTTCAATGGAGCACATGGGGCCTTCATCCTGGGTACCGACAATCATACCGCGGCGCTGATTTAAAGAACCCATGACTGCGCCCTGAAATTCGGTGGGAGATTCGGCCACAACCTTCATGATCGGTTCATGAATAACCGGTTTGGCCTTGGCGTAGGCTTCCAAAAAGGCACCGCGTGCTGCCGCGGCAAAGGCCTTTTCAGACGAATCTACCGCATGGGCCGCGCCGTCATTGATCACCACTTTGATACCAGTAACCGGAAATTCCATTTTGGGGCCTTTGGCCATGCAGCCCTGAAATCCTTTTTCACACGCGGGGATAAATTGGGTTGGTATCGACCCACCTTTGATCTGGCTTTCAAATTCAAAATCAGTATCGGTAATCGGTTCCATATACCCGGCCACGCGGCCGAATTGGCCGGCGCCCCCGGTTTGCTTTTTATGGGTGTAGTTGAATTCTGCCTGCCGTGTAATGGTTTCGCGATAGGCGACTTGGGGCATACCGGTGGTTACTTCGGCGTTATATTCCCGCCGCATTCTTTCGATATAGACTTCCAAATGCAATTCGCCCATGCCGGAAATAATGGTTTCATTGGTCTCATCGTTGACAAACGTTTTAAACGTAGGATCTTCTTTGGCAAACCGATTCAAGGCCTTGGCCATATTGATTTCCGATTTGTTGTCATTGGGGGCAATGGCCAAAGAAATGACCGGATCCGGTACAAACATGGACGTCATGGTCAGGCTCAGTCCCGGTGCCACAAAGGTATCACCGGAGGCGCATTCGACGCCAAATAGCGCACCGATATAACCGGCAGGAATGGTCTCGATATCTTCCATTTGATCCGCATGCATACGAATCAGCCGACCGATTTTTATTTTTTTGCCGGTGCGAACATTGATGACCGTATCGCCCTTGGAGATGGATCCCTGGTATACCCGAATGTAAGTCAGCTGCCCATATTGCCCGTCTTCCAGCTTAAACGCCAGGGCAACCTGGGGCTCGTCTGTTTGCGCCTTCAATATGATCGGTTTTTCACTATCAGCCATGTCCAACGCCTGGTTTTCAATATCAGTGGGGCAGGGCAGGTATTTGGTAACCGCATCCAAAAGCGGTTGAACACCTTTGTTTTTGTAGGCTGATCCCATAAAAACAGGGGTAATTTCACGTGCCAGGGTTCCCTTGCGCACGGCTTCGATGATGAGGTCTTCAGAAATGTCGGTTTCTTCAAGAATGGCTTCCATCAATTCGTCGGAATACATCGATGCCGCGTCCAAAAGCGCCTCGCGCATTTCATCGGCCTCTGACTGCAAAGATTCTGGTATGTCCTCGATTCGAATCGTTTCCCCATTGGCACCATCAAAATATATGGCTTGCATTGATACCAGATCGATAACCCCTTCAAAATCAGCCTCCAGACCAATGGGTATTTGCATGGCAAGCGCGTTGTGCCCCAGTTTTTCTTTTAGCTGACGCATGATCCGGGCGGGATTGGCACCAGAGCGGTCACATTTGTTGACAAACGCCACAAACGGAACATTGTAGCGTTTCATTTGCTGATCTACTGTGATTGACTGTGATTGCACGCCCCCGACCGCACATAGCACCAAAATAGCTCCATCCAACACTCTCAGAGCGCGCTCAACCTCAATTGTGAAGTCCACATGGCCGGGTGTGTCGATGATATTAATTTCGTGATTATCCCATTCACAAAAGGTTGCCGCGGATGCAATGGTAATTCCCCGCTCTTTTTCGAGTTCCATGGAATCCATGGTGGCCCCGACACCATCCTTGCCTTTAACATCATGAATGGCGTGAATCCGTTGGGTATAGTAAAGGATTCTTTCCGTCAGAGTTGTTTTGCCGGAGTCGATATGAGCGCTAATACCGATATTTCTTACCATGCGAATGTCGTCTTTCATTTGCTTATTTCCTTAAAGATAATGTTTGTCTCAATTCAATATCACCATGCGAAAAAAAATCCCACATTGGGGGAGACACGCCCGATGGGGATTCACAAAAAGAGCCCTCGTTTCCTTAAAAGTCCGCTAAGTTAGGGTCTAATAGAACCTTTGTCAAGCAAAAAATAAATGATTCGTCGTGAAATAATACTATCGGTGGGTACTTTA
>JASJAZ010000192.1 GCA_030066785.1 Desulfobacterales bacterium
TTTCCAGCGCCGCTAAGAAAAGATAGACATTGCGACGGCGACATGAATGGCCCATCAAACCAACCCGCCATAGCTTGCCGGCAAACTGGCCCAGTCCGCCGCCGATTTCAATACCAAATTGGTTTAAAAGCGCCTGGCGCACTTTTAAATCATCCACGCCCTCCGGTATCCGAACGGCATTGAGCATCGGCAAACGAATATCGTCAGGCACCAACATGGTTAGGCCCATCTGCTCCAGTCCGGCCACCAATGCCTGGTGGTTTAAGCGATGCCGCGCCCAGCGTGCTTCCAGTCCTTCCTCGGCAATAAGGCGCAGGGATTCGCGAAATCCGTAAATCATATTAATCGGTGCGGTGTGATGGTATTTGCGTTCGCTGCCCCAGTAATCGCGCACCATGCGCATATCCAGGTACCAGCTAACTACCGGCGTTTTGCGCTGCTCCATCGCCTCAACGGCTCTTTGACTAAAAGATATGGGCGCAAGGCCGGGCGGACCGGAAATGCATTTTTGGGTACCACTGTAGGCGGCATCGATTGCCAACTGATCCAACGACAAGGGCATGCCACCCAGCGAAGTAACACAATCCACCAGAAATAGCGCTTCGGCACTTTGGGCGATTGCTGACAAGTCTTTCAGCGGTTGGCAGACCCCGGTGGATGTTTCGGCGTGCACCACCGCCAGCAGCTTGGGCTGACAGCCGTTGACAGCCCGGTGCACGGCCTCGGCATCGATGGCCTGGCCCCACTCGGCATCCACGCGGATCAAACGCCCCCCGATACGTTCAACAATATCGGCCATGCGGTTGCCAAACACCCCGTTCACACACACAACCACATCGTCGCCCGGTTCGATCAGGTTGACCAAACAGGTTTCCATGCCGGCACTGCCGGTTCCCGATACCGGAATGGTCAACGCATTTTCAGTTTGAAATAGATAGCGCAGCAGTTGTTGGGCTTCATTCATCACTGACAAAAAATAGGGATCCAAATGCCCGATAGTCGGGGTACACATGGCTTGCAGCGTTCGGGCCGGCACATCGCTGGGACCTGGTCCCATCAGCAGGCGACTACCGGGGTTGATATCGCGAAAAGCGCCGGCATTGATTACCGGCCCATTATGGGATTCATTCACCATATTTTCTTTCCTTTCCATACACCTTTTCCGATTAAAACGTGATCACATTTGCATCCTCCAACACTTAAAGAATTCGATGATATCTGTCAATTGGAATGCAATATAGGGAAATATGCTCGGCAGGCTTAAAAAGGGTTGCAAAAGCTAATTGAGGGGGCTATAAGAGCCCAAACTGGTTTGGTTTACGCTTATATTGCCGTCCAGATTTTGCTGGACGGCTTTTTTTGTCGCTTAAAGCCGCCGGAAACGGTCATCGCTGCTGTTTCCGGCGTTATCTTGCAGAGGAAACAAAAATGAATTTTGAAACTTTAGGACTTCGTACCGAACTGCTGCGGGCAATGACGTCGCTGGGATTTCAGACACCGATGCCGATTCAAGCCCAGGCCATCCCAACACTACTTTCCGGCAAAAAGGATTTTGTGGGCCTGGCCCAAACCGGTACCGGCAAAACCGCAGCCTTCGGCTTGCCGCTGATTCAACACATCGATCAAACTCTTGCGCGGCCGCAAGCCGTCATCATGTGCCCGACCCGTGAACTATGTTTGCAGATCACCAATGATTTAAAGCAATTTGCCAGACATTTGAAAAAGGTTCACATTGCAGCGGTATATGGCGGTGCCAGCATCGCTATGCAAATAGCCCAACTGAAAAAAGGTGCCCAAATCATCGTTGCCACCCCCGGGCGTTTGCTTGATCTGATCAACCGCAAAGCGGTTAAACTAGCCCAGGTGGCCTATGCCGTGCTGGACGAAGCCGACGAAATGCTGAACATGGGTTTTCAGGAAGATATCGACCAGATTCTATCGAACATAAGGGGACATCGACACATTTGGCTTTTTTCGGCCACCATGCCCAAAGGCGTGGCCAAAATTGCGCGACAGTATCTTAGCGATCCAGAGTATGTAACCGTGGGCAAGCCTAACAGCAGCCCCAAAAACATCCAACACCGCTGTTATGTGATCCATGAGAAAAATCGCTATTTAGGCCTGAAACGACTTATCGATTTTGCGCCGGAAATGTTTGGCTTGGTTTTTTGTCGGACCCGCCAGGAAACCCGTGATGTGGCCGAAGCTTTGTTGCAGGACGGCTACCAGGCCGAGGCCCTGCATGGCGATTTATCTCAATCCCAGCGCGATTACGTTATGCGCAAATTCAGACAAAAATCTATTCATATTCTGGTAGCCACTGATGTGGCGGCCCGCGGGCTGGATGTAGACAATATCACCCATGTGATTCATTACAACTTACCGGGTGAGGCCGAAATCTACACCCATCGCAGCGGCCGCACCGCTCGGGCCGGCAAAGCCGGATGCTCAATTGCTTTGATAAACAAAAAGGAAATACGCCGCGTGCGGGAACTGGAATACAAACGCAATCTCCGGTTCGAATTCTGCAAAATTCCCAATGGACGATCTATTTGTGAAAAGCAATTGGCCAGTCTGATGGACCGAATCGTACAGACCGATGTGAACCATACCGAGATCAATGAATACCTTCCCGCCGTTTATGCAAAGTTGGCCGATATAGACAAAGAAGAGTTGATCAAGCGCTTTGTCTCAGCCGAATTCAATCGATTTCTGACTGATTACCATCATGCTGAAGATATTAATGTCAAAAACGATCCTAAACGCAAAGCCCCCTTCAAATCCGAGAAAAAGATACGCCCTCGGCGTAAAAAGACCCAGCGGTTCTCCATTAACGTGGGGCGGCGCGATAACATCAATCCCGGGGCGATCGTTAGAATGATTTGCGATAATTCCGGTATTCGATCCAACTTGATCGGGGCCATTGATTTAAACCACAAGTCTTCATTCTTCGAAGTGGCGCAGAGCGCAGTAGCCCAAGTCCGCAATTCGGTAAGAAATGCAACGCTTGACGGCCGGCACGTTCAGGTGCGCGAAGTTTTTGCCGATAAGCGATATCAGCGCAGCGCCAGCCGATATTAATCAATTTCACAACGGCTGAAACCAAGTTTAGCCGACAAACCGAAGGGAGCTAGTCATGAGCCAAGCTGCACAATCCCAGGACATCGATTTTTCAGTGGACACCAATAACCTTTACCGTGAGGAGTCGATAACCGATATCAAGGTGGCCTCGATACGGCGCATGCTGCCTGTGAAACCCGATGGTACCGATGACCCCAGCCGGTCCCCCCTCTTTTTTGGACACACCCAATTAATGTCGCCTGAGGGACCGGTACCGATTCAAGCCAAACTGGCCGCCAATAATCTTGAAGAAGCAATTGCTGAATTTCCGGCAGCGATGGAAAAAGCACTGGCCAAGCTGGTTGAAAAACTGCAGGCCATGCAGCAGCAAAAAAAGGCCCAATCGCAAGATGATTCGCGCATCATTGTGCCCGGAAGATAATGTTATGCCCGCCACGATGACAAACGCAGCATTGCGCAATATTGCCATTATCGCGCATGTCGATCATGGCAAAACCACGCTAGTGGATGCCATGTTTCGGCAAAGCGGCCTTTTGCAAGACCACCGGGAAGTCGATGCATGCTTGATGGATACCCTCGAGCTGGAGCGCGAACGCGGCATTACCATTGCTGCCAAAAATTGCTCGGTGCAATGGCATGACGTGCGCATCAACATCATCGATACGCCCGGTCACGCCGATTTTGGCGGAGAAGTGGAGCGCGCCCTTTCCATGGCCGACGGCGCTATTTTACTGGTCGACGCTTCGGAGGGCCCCCTGCCCCAGACCCGCTTTGTGTTGCAAAAAGCTTTGGATGCGGGCTTGAAAATTATAGTGGTGATCAATAAAATCGACCGCCAGGATGCCCGCCCGGATGAAGTCTTAGACGAAATCTATGATCTTTTAATCGATCTGGAAGCCAGCGACGACCAACTGGAATTCCCCCTGCTCTATGCCGTCGGACGCGACGGTATTGCGCAGAAAAAACTGGATGAAGCCGGTCAAAATTTGCACGTGCTGTTGGACACCATTGTTGAAGAAATTCCCGGACCGGTGCACAACCCCCAGGCGCCTTTCCAGATGCTGGTATCCGATTTGGGTTATTCGGATTACTTGGGGCGTTTGGCTATCGGTAAGATTTTCAACGGTCAGGTGCGCGCCAAAGACAACATCGTGTGTGTCGGCGAGTCCGGCGCAGGCGTTGCCTTAAAAGTTTCCAAGCTGCAAATATATGACGGCATGCACTTGCGAGAGACTGATACCGTTCAACCGGGAGATATTGCCGTATTGGCCGGTATCGAAGATCTTAAGATCGGCGATACCATTTGTCATCGGGAAGCGCCGGAGGCCCTGCCCCGCATTACTGTTGAAGACCCCACGGTATCCATGAAATTTACCATCAACAACTCTCCCTTTGGCGGCAAGGAAGGCAAATATGTTCAATCCAGCCGGCTGCACGAACGCCTGCACAAAGAAGCGCTTATCAATGTCGCCATCCAGGTTGAAAACGGCGATGATCGCGATAGCGTGCTGGTCAAAGGCCGGGGCGAATTCCAACTGGCCATCCTGATCGAGACCATGCGCCGCGAAGGCTATGAATTTTGTGTAGGAAGACCTGAAGTCATTTATCGGCACATCAACGGACAAAAACTCGAACCCATGGAACGCCTGCTGATCGATTGTGAAGATGCTTTTCTTGGCGTCGTGACGGAGAAGCTATCGATTCGCAAAGGTCAAATGGCCAATCTGGTCAATGACGGCAAGGGACGGGTGCGGGTCGAATTCTCGGTACCGGCCCGGGCCCTGATTGGGTATCGCGACGAGTTTCTGACCGACACCCGCGGCACCGGCATCATGCATTCGCTGTTTGACGGCTACGGGCCTTTCAAAGGTGAGTGTCCCGGCCGATTTACCGGGTCCATTGCGGCCGACCGCACCGGCCTGGCCGTTGCCTATGCCCTGTTTAATTTGGAGCCCAGGGGCCGCCTTTTTATAGTACCCGGTGATCCGGTTTATGAGGGCATGGTTGTGGGCGAACACAATCGCAGCGAAGATATCAACGTCAATCCCTGCAAAGAAAAGAAGCTGACCAACATGCGGGCTGCCGGCAAAGACGAAAACGTTATTTTAACGCCCGTCAAACCCCTTACCCTGGAACAGGCTATCAGTTTTATTCGCGCAGACGAGTTGGTCGAGGTTACCCCCTTGTCCATACGCCTGCGCAAAACCGTCCTGTCGGCCCAGCAGCGTCATTCGCAGCGGTCAAGCCGCCATAAAAAGAAAAAAGCTGCTTAGTAGTGAAAAACCGCACGCGCCAGCACCCCACCTAATCAATAGGTTTAACCTACCACTTAGTACCCAATCGTTTATCATTGCCGAGTCAGAAAAAATGACGACTTTAGTTTTAGGAAAGACATTTGACACACAAAAAACTTGGAGGTGCATCATGGCAAATAAAATACAAGACTACATTGAAACCGACGAAGAAAGAGAAGAAGGACATGTCGATACCCGCTACCGCAATTTTGAATGTGACAACCCTGATCCTGCCCTGGGATGTAATTTAGGCATCGATGTGCAGGGATAGCGTTCAAAGGCAGAGCTTGCAATAAAACAGGCAAACACTTTAACTATAAAACTAATATAAAGAAAAAACGGCGGAGCCTAACTATGCTCTGCCTTTTTTTTATCCTAATTGGGAGGAGACCAAAAGCTCAGAACGCATTTCAAAAAATATAGTAGGGTTTCTGGTCCCGCCTGATGGTGGTATTTTACTTCTAGTTTGATTAGGGCCGCTTTCAACAAGTCTAAAGCGGCGAGAAAGCCGAGCATATCCGTGGTACACGAGCATTTTGAACCGGCCTATAACTTTGTTTAAATTCTGGTGTGTACTCATAACTTAATATTCGGATGGCCCTTTTAGGGTATGGAAAACATCACAACCGTGGTTGACGTTATTGTTGCTATCTTTCAAAGCCTGCTCACAAAAAAAAAGACATCTCAACTGTTCAGTTGAAATGCCTTTTCAAAATTTTAAAAGCGATGGTTACGAGGTGGTCACATTAACCGCCACCGGACCTTTTTGACCCTGCTCAATTTCAAATGTTACCCAGTCACCTTCACTCAGCGTTTTGAAGCCATCGCCACTGATGCCGGAGTGATGCACAAACACATCGGGGCCGTCTTCCTGCTCGATAAAGCCATAGCCTTTTTTGTCGCTGAACCATTTTACGGTTCCATTAGCCATTGTGGTTCCCTCCTTTCATAAGATTCTCATGGTTCCCAACTTCCGGGTCCCACTTTGGCAAATGGAACTTTCCTTCGGTATTGAAACCGGATCTTCACTGGCACGGATGATCCCTTGATGATTGGCGCTAAAATAAACAGTTTTTCAAAAATATCAAGGATTTTTTAGCTCTAAGTGGCAGGTTTCGTACGGATCGGAAAACATGGCTTCAATGTTTAATACTTGTTTTTTTACACCATCTCCCGCTATTTTGAAGGTAGCGGATGTCCTCTTCCCTTATCTAAATATTTGCGGGATATTTATATTCATGTTCAACATAACCGATCGCATGTTGCGCCGCCCAAAACCAAACTGCTGGACTAGGTCCGCCAGTCGATCCGCAGCCGTCATTACAGCCTGCGCACCGATCAGGCCTACGTTAAATGGATTCGACGCTTAATTTTTATCAACGATAAACGCCACCCCAAAGATATGGGGGCTGAGGAAGTTCAGGCGTTTTTAAATCATCTGAGCACCAACCGGCGCGTAGCTGCATCAACGCAAAATCGAGCACTATGCGCCCTTGTTTTTCTTTACCGCGACGTTCTCAAGCAAAAGTTTGGAGACCTTAAAGAAGTTAAGTGGGTCAAAAGACCGCAACGCCTGCCGGTTGTATTCAAGCGTGAAGAAATTGGGGCCATTTTCAGCTTTTTAAAAGGTGTTAAATGGATTACATTGCTTTATGGTTCCGGCCTGCGCGTAATGGAATGTGTTCGTTTGCGGGTAAAAGATATTGATTTTGCCTATAACCAGATCATCGTAAGAGACGGCAAAGGCCACAAGGAGCGGGTTACGATTTTGCCGGATAATTTAAAAGCCCCGCTGAAGGCGCATCTTGAGAATGTCAGACGATTGCATCAAAAAGATATCAGCGAGGGTTTCAGACGCGTCTATTGACCCTATGCCCTGGAACGCAAATATCAAAACGCCAATATACAATTGTTCTGGCAATATGTATTTCCAGCATCCAAACGATCCATCGATCCACGATCGGGTGTGGAACATCGGCATCACTTGTATGAAGATGTGATTCAGAGGGCGGTAAAGGACGCGATTAAAAAGGCAGGAATAAACAGCGAAGGAAGCTGCCATTCCATGCCCCATTCCTTTGCAACCCATCTGCTCGAATCCGCGTATGATATTCGCACCATTCAAGAACTAATGGGCCACAAAAATATTAATACGACCATGATATACACGCATGTGCTCAATCGAGGTGCAAGTGCGGTAAAAAGTCCTGTGGATGAACTAAAAGCTACAAGTATGTTATAAGTTAACACATAATGAAAGTTTGCTAGATAGACGTTGATGTCTATCTACAAAAACGTAAAATTGAGCATTTTTTAGTTTGATTATTTGATATTATATTAAATATTTTGAACTGCAGCATTTATTCATAATTTGTATAGGTCACTATTTTGTCTGCTTTTGCCGATTTTATTAGGCGACCTAATAATATGTTATCTGTATAAGCATTATAATTCTTACAATTTTTGACGAGGTATGCTGTGAATAATGTTTTTCAATTGATAAATCTATCTATTTTATTTCTTTGTGTTGGTGGCTTCATCTTTATTATATTTGCTCTTTGGAAAATGATGAAATCGATTATGATAATTGAGGATTCCGTGAAGAAAATAGAAAGTAAAATAAATACCAGATAACATACCGCTGGATAAATCGACGCGAAAAACCGCGCGCGTCTCAGCTTAAACGTTATACCCGAGCAAATAAAAAGAAATGCAATTAAATTTAGCACCGATTAACGGCATAATTATTGGAATAATACTGATATATTTCAGAAATTTGATTTCAACGAATTTGCAAAAGATATACGAAAAATTTCATAGATATAGATGGTGTAGATGCATTTAACATCTCCTTTTCAGTCAGACCAATTTTCGTGGCAATCTTAGGGGCTGTAATCATTTTAATTTCAATTTTAAGTTTACTGGCAATGTTTTTAAATTGAACAGTTATTTCGTAAAATAAAACTAAATAAAGACGTATGGTATAACCTGCCGCTTGAGAATCGACGCGAAAACGCTGGCGCGTTTTACGCGTCTCAGCTTGGTCGATAAGCGGCGCTTAGCGGCTTACGTCCCTTACTCATGGATCAAGCCGCGACAAACATGCGGTCTGCTTTTAACCAAAGCATAAATTATTGACACCGGCTGCAGGATATTAACCATTATGCGGTTTGACCGCTCCGTGCGGGATGCCGCTCATCTCGCGGACCGACACCTAATAATAGGATTTATAGATAATGAAAGATCAGAAATTGTTTACAACTTCAGCAGGCGTAAAAATGCCATGGCTTATTTACGGTACGGCCTGGAAAAAAGAGCGTACAGCAGATCTGGTGGTCAAAGCAATCCAGGCAGGATTCAGGGGAATTGACACGGCCTGCCAACCTAAGCATTATGA
>JASJAZ010000185.1 GCA_030066785.1 Desulfobacterales bacterium
TTGCCGACTCAGTTTGGCAGCCCAGTCCGTATCTCCCAGTCTATTTTTAATGCTAAGGATGATATCCGACCGTTGCTGGTCCGCACCGGGAGCATCCAATGCCTTCTGATATAAACGCTGTGCCCAGCTGCGGTCATCTGCATAACTCAGGACAGATTCGGCCAGATGCTTCAGATCTGCGGCACTGGATAGCTTGCCCTCGGCCGATTCAAGTCCTTCCCGGACCAAACTCGAAAATTCACCGCGCCGCGCCGCCGATCTGATCAACGCATCGAAATCTTTGATGCCCTCGCAGAGGGATTCAGCTTTGCTAAACAATGCCCGCGCGCGGTCCGCATCGCCCAGGCTGTCCTGCAGGGCGATCGCCGCAGCGGCACAGCCAACAGTGGTGTCACAGGCCTCCTGAGCCTTGTCGAACAATTGTCCGGCCCATTCGTTGTCACCGAGTTTATCAAATATGGCCCGGGCCAGGCGGACATATTGATCGGCGCCGGCGGCCCGTTCTTCCAATCCGGAATAAATGGTTTTGGCCCAGTCGGTGTCATTCAAATTGGCCAGGATGCCGTCCACTACGCGGTGATAATCAATTTCATCGACACATTTTTCGAGCCTGGCAGTGTAAATTTCCCGCACCCAGTCGGCATCCTGGAGATCGGCCGAGATTGCGTCGGCGACTGACAGGAATTCAGGGAAATAGGTGCTCAAGGCTTCGGCCTTGCCGTAAAGTTTGCGGGCATAATGTTTGTCTCCGGTCTGGGCCACGACATCCCGGGCCAGCAATGTCAATGCACCGGCAGTCAGACATTCACCTTCGCGGCCGATGAAATTATCGTACAGTGCTGCGTGGGCCTCGCGACTGCCCTGTTGGTCCTTGATGGCTTCGATCCAATCTGCTTCGTCAGCATGCTTGAGGATGGCCTCGGCGGTTTTTTTGAAATCATCATTGCTTTTTACCGCCATTTCGGCCTGTTTTAAAACTTTCATGGCGGCCGGCTTGTCCTGGATGTCCGTGGCCAGGGCTTCGGCAACCTCCACCAGCTGTTTGGAATTCGGCTTGGCCTCAATAGTTTTCAGGAAAACCGCGCCGGCTGCGGCCGTGTCTCCGGTGTCGGCCAGGATACCCTTGGCCAGTTTGGAAAATTGATCGAAGGTCGTACAGCGGGATTCGGCATTTTTATACACATCGAGGGCCAGTTCCTTATCCTCCAAGGATTCCACCAGGGATTTGGCCAGGGCCATCAATTCTTCCGCTTTTTCCATCTTTTCCGATGCTTTGCGGTATAGTTCCTTGGCGTAATCGGTATCTTTCAAATCGGTGGCTGCAGCTGCTGCCAGGGTCGTCAAATCCTGGCCCTTTTCGAGGGCTGCCTCGCCTTTGGCGAATACCGCCCGTGCCGACTCTGTGTCATCGAGGGTAGCAATGATGCCTTGCGCCAGATCCGCGAAGTCCTTGCCGGTTTTGCAGTTTTCACCGGCATCTTCGAGAATTTTTTTGGCCTGGTCGCGATCGTCGAACGCATCCAGGACCCCCTTGGCACAATCGACGAAATCAGAAACGTTTTTGCACTTGCCGATGGCGGCTTCCACCGGTTTGGCAGCCAGCTCATCATCCGACAACAGGGTTTTGATGTTTTTGCTCAGTGCAAAAAAGTCGGCAATCTTGGTGCATTTACCCTGGGCCGCCGCCAAAACTTCAGCCGCGGCTTCGGTGTCACCGAGCTCAGCAGCTGCGCCTGCCAGTTTAACCAGGTCATCGGCACTCATGGCAAAGTCTTTGCCCTGCAGCAGATACTGTTTGGTCTTTTCGTTGTCTTCCAGCGCCTCGGCCGCACATTTGGCGAACAAAATCAGTTCGTCGGTGGTCTGGGCCCATTCCGCCCCCTCATCCAGCAGCTCGGCCGCCCAGGACTTGTCGTCGAGATCCTGGACGATTTCCCGGGCCACCCCGACATAATCCTCCGAAGTATCACAACTTTCAGCTTTTTCTTCGAGTTCCTCTTTCGTAGCCATCCTCAACCTCCTTTAAAAATTTCCCCACTATTAAAATTGAACCTCATAAATTTAAAGCCTTCCCATAGCACCTTTTTAAACAAAAATCTATTATTATAGCGTTATCCAGAAAATCGTTCTGAATTCAGAGAATTTTTTCCGCTTTTCGTGGTTTTGAAATCCGGCAGAGAAAAATACTTACCACGGAGTTTCCACAGATAACCACGGATTTGCCAGCAAACCTGCCACTGCCATTGGTTTCCCATTATGGGCAAAAAACGTGAAGTGGCATTACCCTTGTTCTTTGATTCGCCAGATAAAAAATAGTAAAACTATAGCAATACCAACCAACAATAGCTGAAGCTGAATCGCGTCATCAAAAATTGCTATGGATATTGCAAAGGTAATAATTATCAAAAAGGAGGCTTTGTATTTGGTTCTCCGTGACAACGTTTTTTTATCTTCCCATTGTTTCAAGCTCGGACCGAACCAAACATTGTTTCGTAGCATTTGATGAAACCTTGGTGAGCTTTTTGCAAAGAGTGCTAAAGCGACAATCAGAAATGGTGTGGTAGGAAGTATCGGCAGCACTACGCCAATAGCCCCTAAGGCAATAAAAAACCAGCCTAAAATAATAAGCAGATGATTTTGTAAAATTTTTTTAATGCCGGAAAACACTTTTATTCCAAATCGAAAACCTGGTCCTTTATGAACAATGGGGACGGTCTTGCTTTTTTGCGATTCTTTGAAGTAATATCATTGAAATGGAAAGAAATGGGAAGTTTCAGCTCGATACAGTTTATAAACGCAAAAAATCAAGACTGCCCCCTACTTTAAATCGAATTCAGCGTCCAACTACTCACTAATAGAGCACTAGAGCATCGAAATCCAAACGTCTGGGGTTACGTTTGGTTACCCTGAAATAGAGACTAAAACTGAATTTCCAGTGAAAACAATATGATCGAGAAAATCGATACTGATGGTATGGGCTTGTTTCACTTCGACCTCGCCGTCGGTCGCTTATCCCGTACCCGGTAATCGCCGCGAAAAGTTCACAGCACAAATCTACTGGGGCTCGAAATTTTCGATCTGTTGTAAAAATTGTTTCCCGCTGGAAATGCGGGGAACAATTCCACCTTAAAGGTCTATCTCACCCCATCAAGTGCTTTCTTCTTCATTCTCCAGGATTACCGCGTAACCTGCAAATATTGTTTAGATTTACTTTTGAATTAAATTTTGATGTTGACAAAAATAGCAAAACTAGATTGGATGTTAGAATAACAAGAAAGACTTTTATACCTGATTTATTTAGGAAAAGCGAGCTGTAGTTGTGAATGCTTCACCACTCCTAACTAAAATTGCAAGAGCGTTGTACATGGTGCGTCTGGAGGCTATAATGGTGGGAAATGCGGCGGCGGCTTTGCATGGAGCGCCGGTCACCACTCTTGACATTGATTTCATGTTTCGAAAGACTCCGACGAACATGCGCAAACTTAAGGAGTTCGCAAAGGAGCTCAATGCCCAAATTCTGAAACCCTATTATCCGGTATCTTCCCTATACCGGGTGGTTAATGAGGACACGGGGATGCAGGTAGACTTCATGTCGGTCCTGCATGGCATCAAATCCTTTGAAAATCTTCGCTCCGATGCCATTGAAGTTGAGTTTGAAGGACATGTGTTGAAAATTGCCAGTCTCGAGAAAATTATCCGCAGCAAAAAAAAACTTGGCCGGCCAAGGGATCTGGCAGTTATTGAGTTACTGGAGAAAACGTTGGATGAAAAAGCGAAAAGAGAGAAATAAACAGCTCAAAGCGCTGAAAAAAGAAAGCGAGCGCAACCTCATCGAACAAATCCGCAGACAGCTTGCCCTGCCCATGAATCGCCGCACCAATTTTCTGCGCAAAAGACTCCCCGGCGGCGGATCATGTCTTTAGCCAAGCAGCCAGTATCCCTGAACATCGAGATTTGTAAGCCCCCCTTCTTTTGCTCTGTTGACAGCCTTGGTATATTCTTCGCGAGTTATTCTCCTGGACAACTCGGGATAATCATAGGCTTTATGGAGTGGGTTGTACTGTGCCATAATATTGACATATGTATCTTTTGGCAAAGTTTGTGAGATCCACGCCATAATGTTTTCTGAACCACCGGTATTATTTGGCATCACCAAATGCCGAATCATCAGTCCTCTTTGCATAATGCCATCTTTTGCAGGGTGTGCCACACCAACTTGACGGTGCATCTCAAGGATTGCTCCGCTGGTTATTTCAGGATAACTATCTGCTTCGGATGAGTATTTTGCTGACATGTCACTCTCCCAATATTTGAAATCAGGCAGGTAAATATCAACGATTCCATCAAGAAGCTTGAGTATCTCAAGACGCTCCCAGCCAGAAGTGTTGTATACAATTGGCAGCCGCAGCCCTCTCTCCGCGGCGATATCAAGAGCGCTTAGGATAAGTGCCGAATAATGAGTTGGGGTGACAAGATTTATATTGTGACAACCCATTTTTTGCAGCAGAAGCATCATCCTGGCTAATTCATCAATATTACTTTCATTACCCCTACCAAGCTGGGCTATTTCCCAGTTTTGACAAAATACACACCGCAAATTGCAATGGGTTAAAAAGATTGTCCCTGAACCGCCATTGCCAACCAGCGGTCTTTCTTCTCCAAAATGCGGATGAGCCGCTGAAACTACAAGTGTTGCACCGGGAGTACAACAGAATCCGCTCTCTCCTTTGAGACGATTCACACCACATCTTCTCGGACAGAGCTCGCAGCTTTCCATAATGGCATAGAGTTCATTTGCACGCTTTTTCAGTTCACCCGTTTTTTGAAGTTTCAGATAAGCCGGTTCAAAAGTTTTTGTTGAATTGATAGCAGCTTCCGCCTTCAGGCCAGCAAAAAGGACTGATGATAGCCCTACATTGTAACAGAGTCTAGATGTGTATTTCAGAAAATTTCTTCGTGTACATGGCTTGAGAATAAAATCTTTCATGATTTACCACCTCATAGATGCCCGCTGGACTGAGTGGTTAAAACAATAAAGCTTGTCAATTTCAGAAGCCCCACTGTGATGCAGGTACCGGTAAGACCAAGAACAGGCAAAAGCACAACAGCACCTACAATTCCTCCAAACCACCCGCCCAACAGGTCAGAAGCATAAAGTAACCCTGCGGTCTCGCTTAAACTAGTGCTACTCCTTAGATATATCCTGTTTGCCAGAGGAAATTGAGAACCAATTAACAGTCCGCAGATACAGGCAATGATTAAAAAAAGCATCTTGAAAAAAACAAAGACATCCGGACTGTCCAGATATGCCCGGACAGCAAGAAATATAAAAGGCCATCCAAAAGAAAAACATATAATTGCCAGGTCAATCTTGATAAACAATCTGAAACAATTCTTTATCTGTGTCAGAACCTTTGTTGCAAGCATTGCTCCACAAGCTGCCCCTGCCATAAAGAATGAGACAAGAAGCCCAATCCATGAAAATACATAACCATACATCGATTGAAATGTAAAAATTATCATAAGGCTAAATATCATTCCAGCAAAACCTGTTGTGATTATGGATAAGGGGATACCTGCCTGGAAGGATCGTCTGTGTTTTAGTCGAAAAACGACATAAAGAAGAAGAAAAAAAACAAACAAAAGAACAATAATCCTTAAGTTTATTCTCTCAAATTGACTAAAAAGCCCGCTAAGTGAAGGAGCATACAATGCATTCCAATGAGTGATGCTGTAAAACAGTCCGAGGGGTTTGAAATCAGAATTGATTTTCTGACTGCTCCCCTCAAGAAAACGAGAGAACCAATCCTGCCATCCGTGATGCAACTTTTTCTCAAGATGCCAGGGAACAATCACATTTGCCCTAATGTTCCGCTGGTATAATCTTTCAATAATCTGTTTTCTGTCAATCTTTAAAATATTCTGAGAATCTGATGAAAGGAAAAGATTCTTACCATCACCAGGAATGACTCTAATATACGGAAAAACACGTTTCAGGGTATGAAAAATACAACTGTTGAGGTTTTTCAATTCATCATTGACGTACATTAAAGATCCGGGCAAACCGAGGACAAGTATGCCCTCCTTATTCAGTCTTTTCTTGACAAGGGAAAAGAACTCTTTTGTAAAGAATCTATTGGCTTGTAAATTAGACGGCTCCATAATCCCTACGAAAATAAAGTCGTATTTATTCTGTGTTGTTTTCAGGAACAGAAGGCCATCAACATGTGTTATCTTGACTCTGCTATCATTCAATTCAGATTCAGTCAGCGGTGTAGGGAATTTTCTTAAAAGATCAAGAAGCAAAGGATCAAGTTCTGCATATTCTATTGTTTCTATTGATGGATGTTTGAATGCTTCATTGATTATACCGCCTGCTCCCCCACTCAAGATAAGGAGTTTTGCGGGTTCAGGATGGGCGAGAAGCGTAAGATGAACAAATTCTTCAATAAATGCTAGATCCGGAATAGGTGTTATAATATCTGGAATACCATCCTGAAAGAAAATGTATTGTCCCTCGTTTTCTATAACGCAGATATTGCCATATTGGGAGTTCTGGTAATGAACGATATTGAGATTTTTCCATTGTGTTTGAATTGAATGATGATGCAGTCTGTCCACATGACCGGTAAAAACCACAAAACCTGAAAAAAAGAGAAGGACACTCAAGAATACCAGCACTGTTTTTTGAAATAGTCCGATTTTCCAGGAAGAGGCGAGTACAACAAGGCATACGATAACGTTCAATATTGCGAGCACTATGGATGCCTGAAATGTATGAAGATAGGGAATGAAAAGATAGGTGCAGACAATTCCGCCGATAATTGTACCCACTGTTTCATATGCATACACCTTTCCAGCAGAAGATTCATCCTGGCCAGAAAACATGAAATACATCCGGCAACATAAAGGAAATAATGCACCGTGAAGTATACTCACCGGGAAAAGGATGAGAAAAGAGGAATACAACATTGGTACAAATCCGATACTTTCACCAATAGCAATGCCGATGACTCTTTTCATGATGCGGGTCAGAAAAATGGCGGTGAATAAAGAAAAAGAAAAAAGAATTGAAATTACTGTAAATGTTTCAAGTGTATATTTGGATTTTTCAGCGATCCTGCCAAGAAAGAAACATCCAAACGCCTCAAGAATCAGCCAGTTGGCGAAAATAATGCCGATGCAAAGTTCGTTGCCTGAAAAAACTATCAGAAGTTCCCTTAATAGGAGGACCTCAGCAACGATTCCGCTAAATCCCATCGCCAAGATAGCTATAAAAATGCGTTTTTTCATGAAACTTAACCTAATCTAACGCGGCAGACCACTCATTCGCGACGATCTGCAGTTTTTTCCGGCTCCCACTGCAGATCGCATTGCTCAGAACGCACGACAACAGCTTTCCCTCATGGCTAACGTAGCTGTCATTCTGCTCGCTACGGCAGATGCGCAGAGCATCGCCTTTTATGGCGCGTTCAAGATCAATGACAGGGATTGTTACGATATTGCAGTCGACCTTTTCAAATCCTATGTTTTCGGTTTGAATGGTTCCTGATAGCGTGGCAACGCTTTCAATATCAGTTCTTACAAGAATTTCAATTTCCGGCGGTATCTTATCAGCATCACGATTCAGGAAGATTGCAACAGCTACGGGAGAAGCATCATTTCCCCTGACATATCTGCCTTCTTCGGGGGGGGGGCAATCACGATGAGGAGCGACTTTTAACATTTTTCACTCCAGTATTTGTGAAGAATCTCTAATTACCGAAGACGGAATTTTTCAGTATCTGATAAATAGAGGAAGAAGTTGAATTCCACTATGCCTACCACAAGGTCTTTAAGATGGATTAATGCTTATCGCATATGTCAATTCATAGAGTTTTGCAAGAGTTTGAATTGTAGGTTGCATCAGGCAAGGTAATCAATTTTGGCTTACCTAAAAGTGGGGATTGCGTGTCTTAATAGCACATTGGGGATTTTTGTAGATTTGTAAATCCAATCGTACAATAAGGGTGTGTTTATAGGTAAAGTTGTGAGAATGGATATGCAACTGATATGCGAATATGCAGCCAGGACTGTACAAAAACTAGCTTAATGTCGCTTAAACTAGCATTGATTTTATTAACTATTTGATATTATTATTTATTTTGCAATTCCGGCCTTCGGCACCATTTTTATTATATAAATTAAAGGGGTTGCCTCATCGGCAACCCTTTTTTTGTGTGACAAATGTGTGACAAAACAAATGCATATAACTGCAATAATCAAGATTTGATCTTTCATTTATCAAATTAAGATACAATTTAATCTGACAAAACGATTAGTCGTGCAGTTGTGGTGCGTTTACAGTATATGGTTTTTTTTAGAACCAAAGTTTTTTCAGATATGCAAAACAAATCCGCAATAAATGAGAATTGGTGATGAAGGCACGCAACCTAAAATCTGGTAGGTTGCAAAATTTTTCAGACTTACGTATGCATTACACAATCTTGTATGTTGCGTTATTGCAAGCAATGCTCCCTTTTATACTAATTCACTTTTAACAACCATTTTTGATCACATAATCACAGTATTTAAGTGTTTGCATCGCCAATGAGTTCTGCTAAATAATCCGGTCTTCATTATGTTTTATCGGCTCGATACTAAAGAAGCCTATATTGAGAATTTGAATTTAAATAAAATTTAAAAGAAATTAAAAGCTATTAAAGCTAGGATATTTATAATGAGCAAAAAATCAGGCAGCACTGGATCAAGAAAAAAAAGTGAAAAGTCGCAAGGAATAGCTGCTGTGGGTATAGGACCAACAAATATAACGCACGACTCTGAAAATTGGTCATTGTCGGCTTTAGAATCCGCTCCTTTTGGTGTCATGATTCATGATAAAAAGGGGAAAATTCTGATGTTTAATTCTCAGCTAGA
>JASJAZ010000186.1 GCA_030066785.1 Desulfobacterales bacterium
GGGCCGGTCCAACAGGATCCTGGTAAATTTTATTGGGGGCGTAAGGGTAAATAGAATAAAAATCGTGGCACCACTCCGCAATATTTCCGCCAAGATCAAATAATCCAAGAGGATTGGGTTTGAAAAACGCAACCGCAGCAGCCACCGGTTGTCCGTCATCATATGTCTCCAAATAAACCGGCAAAAAATCTTTGGTTGATAGGTCGGCAATATTGACGCTCTTTTCAGTGGGGGGAAATGCGTCACCCCAGGGATATTTGCCAAATGTCTCTATACCTTGATAGCGGGCACAATATTCCCATTCCGCCTCGGTCGGCAATCGATAGCCGGCACCAATCGGACTAACCGTGGCCCACTGTTCACCTGTTTGAATGTATACGGGGGGTAGGCCGTCTTTTTGACTCAGCCAGTTACAAAACTGAACTGCTTGGCCCCATGTTACCTGTGCCACCGGCTGCTTGGGCTGATTCAGCCGATACTCTTTAAACAGACCGGAGTTATGCCGTGAGGCAAATTGACGAAATTCTTGGTTGGTGATCTCACGGATTCCCATATAAAAAGGTCGCCGCAACACAATTTGACGCAACGTTTCATTGGACCGACGGCCCTGTTCCCGGCGCGAAGATCCCATGGTATATGTTCCGAGGGGGATTAATTTGAGGCCATATCCGTTGGCGGCCTTAATGATTGGTGGCGTTGAAGGGGTGATAGCGCCTTTTTTGGCAAGACGCACCTTTATTTCTTGGGATATGCCAGGTCTCGGTCTGATGCGGGTTTGAAACGTTTTATAACCCTTTTTACGTATTTCAATGCGACGATCCAACGCAATCAAGCGAATTTTGGAAGGAACGGTTCCTTGGGGTTTGCCGTCGATGAAAAGATCGGCGTCGGCCGGTTCAACTTTAAAATGAACAACGCCGTACAAGGGGGTTAGCTTGATCTGCAAAGCTTTGGATTCTCCGGAAGTGACCCTCACCTGTCGTTTCACATTTTGATAACCTGCTTTGGCAATGAACAGTGTCTGCACCGAATTGGCCGGCAATGCTATTTCCAAGGGGGTTTGACCGACAAATTCTTTTCCCACCGTTACGTTGGCGCCACCGGGTGTAGTCATCAGCGCTATGGTTCCGTCAGCGGGCAGAAGTTCAACCGCTTCCAGCTCTAAACTTTGATTTACCTGAACTTCCAACTTTATTCGATGCGGTTTGTAGGCATCGGCTTGTAAAGACACATCATATGTTCCGGCGTTAAGGCTCAAGGTTAGCGGTGTTTGTCCCTGCAATTCATTATCGATATACACATTGGCACCGGCAGGTATGGATTGAAAGGTTACAGTGGACCATGAGGGTATCAGCTCTATATCAAATTTTTGTGATTGGCCCATACCCTCGACATCAATCTGCGCTTGATATACCTCGTAATTTTTGGCGCTGACGATGAGCTGTCGTGGCCCCGCTTCGATTTGTGCATTTTCAATTGGGGCGGTACCGATGTCTTTGCCGTCAATGGTGATACGCACGTCCTTGATAATTTGGGATGGTCGGCCTCGAGGATATGCGCGCACGGAGATGAGGCCCGGCAGTTTGGCCAGGGACAAAGTCACCACCTGGCTTGCCTGATTTGAAACCTCGAAAGCATGCTGAACCGGATGGTAGCCCTGTTTGGAAGCCTTGAGCATGTATTGGCCGGGAAGCAGCAAATAATAATTTCCCAGTCGCATTTTAAATAGTGTGCCCCCAATGACTACCTCATCCGGCTCCGGCTGGATTTGCAGACTAACCTGCTTGGCGGTAAAGAGATACCAAGCGCCGATCAAAAGCACGGTCACAAAAGATATCAAAACAACCCAAAGAGATTTTTTTAAAAGGTTCTGCGAAGGCGTTTGTTGCGAAGGCTTTTGCGGACGAAATTGGATCGGTGTAATTTCCTCAGCCGGTTGTGGCACGGCCAAGGTCTCAGGTTCCTGGATGGCGTAGCGGGCTTCAAATTCATCCACCTTTAACGAAATATTCATATCGTTAAATTGGCAATGGATGTTGGCTGATTCAATTTGTATGACATCACCATTTAACAAGCGTTTTCTGGTCTGCAAATGTTTACCGTTTCGTTTTATCGAGTGGGTGGTTTTCAGGGGCTCAATATGGAGTCGATTTTTTTCGAGATCGATCAGTGCAACGGCGGGCTGACCTGCTATACAATCTAAATAAAGATCACTGGATGATAAGCCCCCGATGGAAATTGGAAAATCGGTGGCCGCAACACCCCCTTTATGGCGGGAATCGTAGATAAAAATCTTTTTTGCTAAATTGGTTCGCTGCATACAATACGAATACGCATGAATTGTTGCTTGGATGTTATTTTTAGTTCCTGCCGGACATCTTTGAAACCGTCCCTGGCACCTATAACCGTGTAAATACCCGGCCGCAAGGTCAACTCGCGAACATCAAAACGCCCCAAATTGCCAACTTTATAGACCGAAATTTCCGTCTGATTGTCAGATTCGATGTGGACCTTTACTGGCACCTGTGCTTCAGCGACCAGTTGTTGGAATCGGCTTAAGCGGGATTGATATTTGGGACCCTCGGGCTTAATTTGTTCAGCCGTATTTAGCAGCGATATGGCCTTAGCCAAATAGTGATCAGATGCCAAAGTGTCTGGCTTTTGTAAATAAAAATCGATGCGTTTGTTGAGTTGGATGCGTTGCTGTGATCGCTGTTTTCCGTCAACCGCCGACTTAATGGAGCCGTCTATTTTTAAAACATCTGTGTACAATTTCAATGCCTTGGACCAGTCCTCATTTTTTTCAGCCAATAGGGCCGATTTTTCCAAAGACCTTATGCGAGCTAAACGCATGGCATCATCCACCTGAATCAGCGCATCTTGGACCTCTTTGGAATCGGGTCGATACTTACGTGCTTTCGACAATAATTGGCGTGCCTGCTGATACTGCTGCTGATGATAGGCGGTTAAGCCTTCAGACATCAGCTGCTTAAACTGCTGCTCGGCAATGCGCCCTTTTACCCGCTTAAGCGCCTCTTGGGCTTTGGCCGATTCCGGATCCAATCTCACGGCTTCCTGATAATCGGCATAGGCCAAGGCCAAATTTCCATCGGTTTCGTGGCGTTTCCCGGAAGCCCTCAACTGGATGACCGTGGCGGCATTTTCAGCCCGCTGGGCTCCCCGGCGGGCCCTTTCATCGTTGGGCCGAATTTTAACAGCCATTGCAAATTTATCGCGTGCTATCTCGGCGTGATCTTCAGCCAGGGCTAAAAAACCGTCTGCGACCAGCTGTTGAAACACCTGATCGGCCTGATTGAACAATTGCCGGCCATATTCGCCGGCTTCGATGTATTTGGCGGCAGCAAATTGATATTCTTTATTAATAAACAGCGCATCCGCTTCCTGATTCAACCTGTCAAGGGCGGTATATAATTCACCCCCCCAATCTTGTGCCCCGATCTCATCAATGCTTTTCTTTATTTGCAGAAAATCTGCCAGCCTATTTTCGGCTTCTTGCTTATCCACGGCCAATTGTGAGGGGGCTACCGGCTGGGAAGGAGAAGATTGTGGAGAGGTAACATTTGCAGTCGTTGGCGGTTGCTTTTTTTCCGCCGCGGTTTTAACAGGCTGAGGTGCCATCTTCACGGGCCGGTTTGACAAATAGGTCAGTAAAGCAACTCCGCAAAGCAGCGTTGCGATCAGGGCCGCAGCTAAAAACATCGCGCTGCGATTTCTGCTTGCAGGGGCGCCGATTTGGCGGGATTTTTTGTTTTTGACCGACAGATGAATCGGCTGGATGACATCCGGAGTGTCGGATCCGTTTGATTCTAAATTTCTTCGGGGTTTATCGGTAGGATTTGAAAAATCTGACATCCGTCATACTCTGAGTTGCAATCGTTCAGTGCCTGCTTCAATTTGAACGCATCGCGGTTTTTCTAAAACTGCTGGCTGTTGGGTTTGGTAGAAAATCGTGCAGTGAGTTTACCCTGCAGAGAATCGATAGGCAAATGATTTTTAGATAAAGCTTAAGAATTGGAATTAGCAGGTAATTGCGTCTGAATATCGGGTTTATCAAAGCCGGTTTCAGCATAATAAATTTCGCGTAACAGCTCGCGCCAACGCGCGTATTGCTCTTCGGCGGAACCGCTGAGTTCGTATTTTTTGCCTTGAAATTCCATTACAATCGGCTTCATTTCATTGCCAAACGATTCACTAAGTTCCTGAATCGCCGCTTTGTGCATATTGGCCTGTTTGGAAATGTTGATGCCGCTCATAAATACTTGGCCGCCGGCCACCACCAGGGCGCCCTTTAAAAGGTTGGTGTTTTCCACATTCTGTGATTCCAAAGCAATCGCCGCCGCGACCATCAAAAGGCCCCCCGCCTGCCGTATAAAGGCATCCCGGCGAGATTTTTCCAAAGCTGCTTGTTCGGTCAAATTGAGCTTGCGCCAGTTCTCATAGGCGGTCCACATCTCATTGTAATACGATTCATAGTATTCATTCAGAGTATCCACATACATATATTCGCGCTCCCGTATGCGCAGCAGCCGATTCATCATGGGATCGTTGTCGGCCGGCAAACGATTCACCACCAAGATATTTTTGCGTTTCTTTTTCAGATAGTCACCAAAAGCTTCCGGCGCAAAATCGCCTGCAAATTTGAGTTTTGAAATTGATCGGATATTTTGAATTTTTTTGGGTTTCAATTTTGATTTGTATTTGGCCATGTCATTGGCAATCGAATGATATATATCTTGGAAGGGATCTTTTTTCCCTCTGACGTTGTCGCGGTAAGCATCGGTGGTCACTTTTTCTGTATAAGTCTTGCGAAACCAACGTTTACCGCTGATATCCAGCACCTCGATTTTCACAGCCAGCTTGGCACCATTTGACTTGAGAATTTCACCCTGCACGATGACATCAACGGCATCCGTTGCAGCAGGTGTCACCCTTACCGAGCCCCAGTGACTGCTTTGTTGCAAGGTGTTTTTTAGATGGAAAGGCATATAGTGGGCTTCAGCCTTGCGGACATCGATGGTGGTTCCCTGTTTTTGGGCTTTTTTGTCCGTCATTTCGCCGATTTCAAACACCATCACGCCCACATCCAGTAGTTGATCCTCGGGGATTTCTTGTTGCGCATGCAAAAGCGGCTTGGGAGGTCCCTGTCGGGCGTTATAATTAGTGCAGCCCCACCCTGAGCAAAGCATTAAAAAAACCAGCAGATATTGTGTGGTTTTTTGTAATCGAAAGCCCTTGATACGGTATTTGATGTGATCCATTTTTATCTAAGAATAACAAAGTTTTAAGAAAGCTAGCGTCTACCACAGCAACTATTAACCCATGTGGCGACTATCATGATAAATTCAGTGTTTCGCCGTTTCAACCACCAAATTTAGACAGCGATGACTCAAGTTTAACTCGAAAATTGCCCATTTGCAGAGTTAGCGATCAGAAGTGCCTTTTTTGTACTCTTCGTATTCCTTCCAAAGTTTTTCTTTCAACTCCGGATCGGTCTCTTTTTCGGCAGCCTCGCGCAATTGCCGTGCAACGATGTCATCATCTTGCTCTTCTCCAGCCGGTTGTTGGGAGGATCCGCTCGATGCTTGTTTGCCGGAAGATGACGATTTTTCCATTTTGCCTTGGCTGGATGCCCGGGATGATTCCCCTGATTCGCGGGCCTTTCCGGATTGACCCTCTTGTTCTGAATCTTTTTCACCCGTCCTGGCATTTTCTTGCTCATTTTCTGAATCGCCGCTACCATCACCGGATGAGCCGACATCAATACCCTTTTCACGCAATCTCTGGGCGGCTTCGGCAGCCTCTTCGGCCAAATCCGTCATTTTTTTATGTGATTTGGAACGAATCGTTTCCATTTCTTTCAACAGCATGTCATCGAAGGCCGCCAGAGAATCGTCAAGTTCCTTATCAAGGACGCTCAGTTGGTCGGGATCTTTTTCTTCGGGAATGTCGTCTATCGGCACCGATGGCGCGCCGGGGTGCTGATAATAACTTTTGCTGGTTGGTTTGGCTTTTGATGCATAAACCGCTTCCATGCCCTGGACAATGCGGCGCTTTTCTTTGACAAGCGCCTGAACCCTATTTAGATAGATCTCATAGTCGTCTAACACCGCGGGCGATGCGTTATTGGAGTTTTTGATTTTAGCGTAATCTGCCGCAATCCGTTTTTCGGTGGCCTCTGCTATTCGCAGGTCTTCACGAGCTTTGGCCAATCGCATGCGGGCAGTATCCTTGGTGGCGGCGTGGGCGCAAGAAATTGCAATACCAATGCACGCACTTAAAATAAAAAATCGCAAGCGTTTTTGATATTGAAATCGTTTCACTTAAAATAATCCATTGTTGTGTAGGGGCAATTTATTATGCGATATCAGAAAGAATATTAAGAATCGACATTTTTTGTGTCAAGCAACCCAATCAAGCGCAGACATTCCTAAAAACCTTTATGCCATAAGGCACTTTTATACCTATGAATCGACCCTCATGCAAATAATGCCATTTTGCTAAAATGGGATCAATTCGAAAATATTTTTAAAAAAATCAATATCGATAGAGTGTTACGCATCGATAGTAGCGTGACTGCTATTCTCTTTGCCTCTTAAAAAGGCAAGGACGGCACCAATGATTGCTAAAATAAAACCAGAATACATGGCAGCTTTAAAGGCCGTCATGAAAAATGGTTCCAAGCCCTGATGATAAGCTTTAAAGCTTTGGCCGCCGCTGGTACGCTGAAATACCCCATTAAAAATCAATCCAGCCAGGGAAACGCCCATGACCATACCGAGGTTGCGGGCTGTGGCCACTGTACCCGATGCTATACCCCGATATTGTGGCGATACTGCTCCCATGGCAGTTGAGCTGTTGGGAGGAATAAAAATGGCTGTGCCGATACCAGCCAATCCTAACCGCCATGCAATGGCGGTAAAGGAAGCATTAGGAGGTAGCAGGGCAATTGTAAAAAGAGACAATCCCATCAGCAATAGACCCACAGTACACAGCCATTGGGATCCGATCCGATCTGAAAGTGATCCCGAAAACGGTGCCACGATGAATAAGAAAACAAATGGTATAATCATGATGCCACCGACTTTTTCGATGGGGAATCCCGCTGAATGTACCAGAAAAAAGGGCATGAGAAAAACAATAATAAAAAGGCACGCAAATAACACGACCGCCGCCGCAACCGGCAAAGCAAATAATCGCAATCGCAGAAGTGATGGGCTAAATATCGGGTAGCGGGCCCGCGATTCAATTCTGACCAACCCAATGAGGCCCCCAATCGATATACCGATTAGGATCCATAAGAGGTAAGATTTATATCCCCAATCGACGGCCCGGGTTACGGCTGTAAAAAGAGGGGCGAAACACAAAATCAGCATCATTGCACCCCACCAATCAAGTGATTCCTTGCGGGTCAGATCAGCAGAGCTGCCTTTCAGTATTTTCTGGGCCATCATACAGGCGGCAATGCCGATGGGAATGTTGATATAAAAAATACCACGCCAGGAATACAGGTTGATAATCACTCCTCCCAGCGCCGGGCCGGTCGTCAAACCGGCAGCCACCACCGTTCCCACCATCCCCAGAGCCTTGCCGCGTTCGGCCGGTGAAAATGTGTCCACCACCAAGGCAGGGGAACAGGCCATTAACATGGCAGCACCAATTGCTTGAATCGCCCGGGCCGCGATCAACCATCCAACCCCCTGTGATATACCGCAGCAAAAAGAACCGATGGTAAAAATGAGAAATCCCCGGTAATATACCCAGAGACGCCCCTTAATATCGCTGAGTCGGCCAAAGGTTAGCAGCAGTGAAGAAATGGTTAATAGGTAGATCACAACCACCCATTCAATCACACTCATGGAAACGTTTAGATCGCTCATAATAACCGGAAGCGCCACATTGACGATGCTGCTATCAAGGGTAGACATAAAAATTCCGGTGGCCACTAAGGCAAAAACGATCCATTTGTTAGCCGCGGCAGGAGGCATTGGCGTTATCAGTTATACAATTTAGACGGACGACTAAGATAGTTGTTTGCCGAACGAAATAAGCAAAGGAAAAACCCCCAAGAATTCGCATCATGAATTAAATTCACAGGTTATTATGTAAATGCAAAAAAAAATGGCAGTTACTTGACGAAAAATTCATTACTTGATAAAAATTAATAAAATATATAATTTTTTCAATCTATTAGCCTGCGTTACGTCAATTGCGGCCACGCAGGTCTTTTTTACTGATGCGTGTAGGTCGATTGGATAAATTCAGCCGGTTCGTATAAATGCTACTATTTTTGCATTCGGCGGCGCCTTGTCAGGAAATAATGCAATGGTTTGAAAATTAAAGCAAATAAAATTGACATGTTGGGCAGTTTTTTGCCCCAAAGAGGCCTTAGAAGTTATTATCTGCAACTGTCAAAAGCCATGGCCAGCATACTACCCATTAGATTTCTTACGCTTTAATCGCTTGATACATTTTTTGCCATTGTGGTTTTCCACCGAATGTAACCTTTCTAGCCATTGCTTTGGGAGTAATTTAACTTTTTCAATTCAGCGCCCAAATGATATAATATCAATTAATGATGAACATTGGTCCTGACACAGAAACGCTTCAATATTCAGTAATTGTTGCGGCCTACAACGCTGAAGCAACGATCGCCGCTTTGCTTGATTCGCTGCAGAATCAGACTTTCACTAACTTTGAGGTCATTATTGTTGATGACGGCTCCGTAGATCGAACGGCTGAAATCGCCAAATTATATCCGGTTAAGCTAATCGAAAATCGCCTTAACCGTGGGCCTGCTCATTGCCGGAATGCAGGTGCCCGAAAAGCTGTGGGCGATATCATCGTGTTTACCGATAGTGATTGCATAACAGCCAATAATTGGTTGCAAGAGA
>JASJAZ010000187.1 GCA_030066785.1 Desulfobacterales bacterium
ACAAAACCATTATCCCGAAGACATTGCCGTCTGTTATGGCTGCGGCAGAAACAATCCGGGTGGTTTACACATTCAAACCTTCTGGCAAAACAACGAAGGAATTTTTCGCTACACACCTTTGCCGAACCAGACGGCTTTTCCCGGTGTGGCCTATGGCGGTCTGATCGCCAACCTGATCGATTGTCACAGCATAGGGACCGCCATTGCCGCTACTTATGAGGCCGAAGGCCGGGCACCTGGCACCGAACCGGGTATTATGTATGTAACGGCCAACTTGAATATCGATTATCTGAAACCGACGCCGATTAATAGTGAACTGCTTTTACGCGCTAAAGTTACTAAATTAACAGTAAAAAAAGCCATCGTGGCCTGTTCGCTTTTTGCCCGGGAAATTGAACGTGCCCGGAGTCAAGTGGTGGCTGTGCGTGTTTCGTTGCCATTAAATCTGGACATGGTATAATGATTGAAGTTTATGGGATCTTCGGTCTGCTTAAATAAACATTGTATTCAGGCGTGCCGGGTGTATTTATCTGCACTCATTCTGGCCGTACTGCTCAGTGCCTGCACTTCCTCACCGGACAACTTGAAACCGGGCGCTTCCACTTCACGCACCAAAATTAGAAACCAGGGTATCGAAAACCAGTTACGCAACAAAGTAAGTGAATGGTATGGTACGCCCCATCGCATGGGTGGCACCGGCAAAAGTGGTATCGACTGCTCTGGCTTTGTCATGCGTATCTACAGGGATACCTTTGGCATGCGCCTGCCGCGCACCACTACAGCTCAACGTCAAATTGGCCGTTCCATCGATCCGCGGCACCTGCGCGCCGGCGATCTGGTATTTTTCCAGATATCCAGCAACAAAGGACACGTCGGCATTTATCTTTCCAAAGGTGAATTCGCACACACATCGTATCGCCAAGGGGTCACCATCTCAAGGCTTGACAACACCTATTGGCGGAAAGTTTTCCGCAACGCCCGCCGAATTTTATAATCGTTTCCCAAACCCTTCTTCCAAAATTGTGTATTCCTTCTTTAAATATGCTTATATTTTGCCAAACGGTTTTAAATAATCATGGCATTCAAGTATAGACAGAAAATAGTTGTGCGATGGTTGCTGCTATCGGTCATGCTGACGCTGGGTTGCCAGGAATCTAAATCCATCGCCGACCATCCTTTTTTCAAAGATGATCAACTGCTGATATTCGCACATCGCGGCGGTCGCGGCATAGGTCCTGAACACACCATGCCCACCTATCATCAGGCCGTGCACGCCGGTGTCGATGTATTAGAATTGGATTTACGAACCACCCGGGATAATCAGCTGGTCATTATCCATGACAATACGGTCGATCGATGCACCAACGGCAGCGGAATGGTTGTGGCTCACACCCTTGCCGATTTAAAAAAACTGGATGCCGGTTATCGCTGGAGATCGGACGCTGACCGACACTATCCATTCCGGAATCAAGGATTGACCATTCCAACCCTGCTAGAAGTTTTTGAGACCTTTCCACACATACGCTTTAATATTGAAATCAAATCTGCTGCCATGCCAGCGGTGGCTTCATTATGCCAATTGATTCGAACCCATGGCAAAACGGATCAAGTTTTAGTTGCTTCATTTGGCTGCAAGCCACTCGACGAATTTCGCCGATTATGTCCGGAAGTGGCTACCTCGGCCTGCGCATCTGAGGCGCGCACCTTTTACTGGCTCAATAAACTATATCTGGCATCTTTATACCAACCGCCCTTTGAAGCCTTGCAGGTTCCTGAAACATTCGGCAAACTTCGAATCATCTCAAAAAGGTTTGTAACGGCAGCCCATGGTAAGCGTATAAAAGTACATGTCTGGACGGTGAACGATAGCAAACAGTTTGAAAGGTTGTTGGCCTTGAACGTAGATGGTATTATAACTGACTATCCCAAGCGGTTCACGGGCCAAAAGTACAGAAATTCTGCTTTAAATAGACCCTAAGAGGGGCTACAAACATATTTAAGAGACTGAAAATTTGCCTGTTTTAATGGCCATTCACACAATGTAAGAGGGAAAAATATTTAACAATGTCAAACAGACCACTGGTCGGTGTTGCGGTAATTGTCCGCAGAGAAAACCATATTTTGCTTGGCAAGCGTAAAAACAGTCATGGCAAAGGCACATGGGCGTTTCCTGGCGGGCATCTGGAGTATGGTGAAAATATCAAGCAATGCGCTGTACGCGAAGTTTTGGAAGAAACCGGTTTACATATTTCTAATTTGCAAACCGGACCTTATACCAATGATATTTTTACCGCCGAGCAAAAGCATTATATAACCCTTTTTGTAATCGCCGATTATCGCTCAGGAGGCCTGGAGGTGAAAGAACCACACAAATGTGAGCGGTGGGATTGGTTTGACTGGAATCATCTTCCAGATAACGTCTTTTTACCGATTGATAACTTGCGCCAACAACATTTCAACCCATTTACCTGCGAATTTTCCACCTCTGATTAATCAGGTTCATTGGAACCCGTCTCACTCGTACATCTATACCGCTTTGCATTATAATGTTACGAAATACGAGGTGGCGGCATAAGTGGTTATAGAAAAAAACGTTTCAATAACGGAACGTTTTTTTGACAACCACTATAAAAGCCCGTTGCCGGGTCAATGCTAAATGAAAAGTCAAAAACCAATTCGCGTGCAAATATCTTAGGCCTCAAAAATCGGCTTAAAGTCGCGCACGGCTTTTTCACTGATAATACCCATTTTCTGAATCATCCGCGAATTGAGCAGGGCAAAGGTTCCCCTGGAGCGTGCGCATATTTTATTACCATTTTTAAGCAATTTCCCTTCCATCAGGGCTTCGCGCTTATCACTCATTTTTAACACCCGACCGACCGCTTGAACCTCATCCCCGACATATACAGGATGTAGGAAATCGACCGTAATCGATTTGGTTAAAATAAATTTTCTCAGCAAGTAAATCGCAGACCAACTCATAATTTCATCCAAAATGGTCGAGAGCACACCACCGTGCACAAGATTATCCCAGCCGCAAAGATGAGAAGGTATGATGATTCGAGAAAAAACTGAATTATCATCCGTAAAAAATTTCATCTTCAGCCCATTGGGATTGCCAGGACCACAACCAAAACAGTTATGATTGCTGCGATTGGGCAGTTCTTTTACTTTCAATTTGCTATTCATCTCCATTATCCTTCTTGGCGAGCAACGTCCGTTATTCAAGATTAAAGTTCAATTTCATGTTTTCGTAAAAACTGCTGGAGCATTTGATCCGTAACGGGCTGACTGATGCGGCGGATGCCGCTTTATGAAATGATGGTACCATTTTTTAAAAAACAGCCGCATCCCTCCATATCAAATTATATGGTAAACAATCCCAGCTTAGCCTGTAAACGGTTTGGTAAAAATCTCGTCAAATAGATTATCGGCAAGATCGCATTAACCAAAAATTGACAAGCAGATCCATCGCGGATAACATGGCATAATCCAAACCGGAACAACCACAGGAAAAGCTCAGCGTGTCCCCATATCGCACAACACTCTATATTTTGATCGTAATGATCTTTTTGATGATGGTAGCCTGCGCCCAAAAACGCCCGGTACTCTATCCAAATTATCATCTCCAGCAAGTTGGTCAATCGGTAGCCCAAGCCGATATCGATGACTGCATCCAAAAGGCCCGGAACTATGGCGCCCAGGAAAATACCGGCGAACGCATCGCCAAAAAGACTGCCGAAGGTGCGGCAGTGGGCGGAGCGGCTGGTGGCGCGGCGGGGGCAGTCGCCGGCCGTTCCGGGCGCAGCGCGGGAGCTGGTGCAGCCGGAGCGGGAGCCGGCACTTTAACACGCGAAGTCATTCGCTCCGGCGATCCAGATCCAATTTTTCGACGATTTGTAGAAAAATGTTTACGAAAAAAGGGCTATGAAACCATCGGTTGGCGTTAAAAGATGAAGTCGATCTAGCTTTTAACTTATAACCGCTAGCCTACATTTTTTTTAGGTGGGTACTATAATAGAAATGCAAGCGCCGGATCAACCGATAATATCCAAAACGGAACCCAGCATATCATCCTGAACTTGGATTGCCTTTAAATTAGCTTCGTAGCCGCGTTGAGCGATCATGGTTTGTGGGATTTCCTCGACCAAGTCTACATTGGATAATTCTCGCTCGATTAGTTGCCCATCAATATTTTCATAAAACCGGTGACCGGGCGAGTTGATTTGATCAATCTGCAGGTTGACATCACCGCTGGGGCCGGCCTCTAAAATAGCCCGGCTTTTTTTAAAACCCTCCGAGTAAACGTTGGCAATATTATTAGCGGTAACGCCAAGTTTACGACTGTGCGCTTTGAGTGAAGTGATGTTATTGTGTATCGCAGCAATCATAATGATGGCTTGTCATTCAGTTAAAACGAGTGTTGAATTGCAAGAACCGTCTGTCAGTAGAAGAAGAGGCTTCCCGAGATGCCGTGGCTTTTTACTAAAATCCGTCGGTATTAGAGCGGTAATTTCAAATGAGCAGGTAATATTTAAGTTAGAAGATTAACAGTTTCAGTATTAACATTCTTGCCGCGTATACCCCAAAAGAGGCAGTTTCAAGGTTGCGAAACAAATGTTTTCCGTAGTCCGTATTCGTTAGAGGTTGTGTTTACAGGCGCTGAAACAGACACAACAGATACCGGCAGAGAAAAAGCTACACGAACATCCGAGAAGCCTCGCAAGCGCCGCCTCAAACTCCCTTCTCAATAAAGTATTTTAGGATGTTGAAGTTGGGAGGCACTCGATTTCAATCTCAGCAAATTTTCAAAGATCTAACACCAAACAGTTCTTTTAATCTTGCTAAGCTGTTAAAGCAAATTCCAGACCAACATTATAATTTTAATTTATATAAGAATTACAAAATATTGTAAAAACACACCCGCACCTTGGCGATTAATTCTGACAAAAATCGTCAAATTCAGTGACAAAAAAAAGCATTTCATCAATCTATTATGGTGTCGTTTGTCCCGGGAGTTTCTCACAAAGAGGGCGCGTCAATAACTGTTTCGGTAAAATGCACCGCCATCAGCCGCGACATTTGCATCAACACGTATGAAAGATTTATCAAGGGTTGGATGGGGAACTTGCCAAAAAAAACACGAGCCATTATAGTGCAAACGCAAAGATCGTAGCACGAATCACATATCAAACACTGGATCAAAGGGTCGCCGATTTGGATATTAGCTTCAGCCGGTATGCACAGGAAAGATACCCAAACCGGATACGTACCTTAAAAATAGCCAATCGATAATTAAAATCTTTAAATCCACACGGCCCTTGACGCATTCGATGAAACAGTGAAAACAACTAATAATAGCAGGTTGGCCATTGTTTTAAGCGGTGGTGGTGCCCGGGCCGCGTATCAAGTCGGTTTTCTTAGATATATTGCCAGAGCTTTTCCGGAAATCAAAATTTCAATTTTAACCGGTGTATCTTCCGGTGCGATCAACGCAGCGTTTCTTGCCAATCATCCTGGCAATTTTACAGATGCGGTGTGGGATCTATGTGAAGTGTGGCGCCATTTAACCATCGATCAGGTTTATCGTGTAGATAATCCTTCGCTCATTAAAAAGGTCATCAAGTGGTTGTTTCGGTTAGGCTCCGGCGGCATCCCCAAAGAATCGCCAGAGCGCGGCCTCGTGGATACCGCCCCGCTCAAAATTCTGCTGCAGGATTGTTTGGATCCGGTTGATGGGATGCTTACCGGTATCCAAGAAAACATCCGTCGCGGCCAAATAAAAGCATGCGCCATCACTGGTACGAGCTATGCTACCGGCCAGGCGATCACCTGGGTCCAAGGCGATGACATCAAAATGTGGCAGCGCCCGTTTCGTAAAAGTGTTAAAACTCCCATTCGAATCGAGCACATCATGGCCTCGGCTGCTCTTCCGATTTTCTTCCCGGCGGTACAAGTTGGCAAAAAATGGTTTGGCGATGGCGGCATTCGCCAAACGGCCCCTTTGTCACCGGCCATCTACATGGGTGCACGCAAAATTATGGTTATCTCCACCCGCTACCGGCGAAGTTTTGCGGAAGCTGAAATACCAATGATTCATTGTTATCCACCGCCGGCCCAAATTATCGGCATTTTAATGAATGCCATTTTTTTAGACTTGCTGGATCAGGATGCCCGCACCCTCGAAAATATCAACCAGCTTATTCCGGAAACAGAACAGAGCAATCAACCGGGCTCGCGCCGTGTTGAATTGTTTGTTTTGCGCCCTTCGCAGGATTTGGGCACATTGGCCGGAGAATTTGAACCCGATCTGCCATTTATGCTGCGGTGGTTAACCCGCAGCCTGGGCACCCGTGAAACCAAAAGCCCTGATTGGCTCAGTATGATCATGTTCGAACCCCACTATTTAAAACGTCTGCTTGAAATCGGCGAAGCCGATGCAGAAAACCGCCGGGATGATATTGCTGCACTGTTAGCATAAAAACTTCCGCCGATACCTTTGTTTGACTTTATTTATGACATCATGATCCTTAGCTTTGCTAATGAAGCCAAATATTTCTCACAACCTCAATGGTGACCACAGATGAAATTTACTAGTTACGCCATTTTGAAAGGAGGAACATCATGAGTCTGCAGGAAAAACTGAGCGCTCTTAAACAGGCGTTTGCATCCAAAGCACCGGCGAAAATACAGCAGGCAATGCACCACGGCACGGAAAGTTTACGAAACTCAGGTATTATGGATCGCGTTTTAAAAGTGGGCGACCGTGCGCCTGATTTTACGCTCAATAATGCTTCCGGAAATGCGGTGCAGCTTCAAAATATCCGCTCCGACGGCCCGGTGGTATTAGGTTTTTATCGGGGCAAATGGTGACCTTATTGCAATCTGGAGCTGGAAGCGCTCCAGGAAGCTGAAGCTCAGATCCGATCTCTGGGGGGATTTCTGTTGGTCATCTCACCACAGTTAGAAAAATTTTCCCAAAGCCTCAGTAAAGAAAAGAATTTGACCCTGGAACTGCTCAGTGACCCCGGTAATCGCGTGGCGGACAAATTTGGACTGGTTTTCAAACTGCCGGATAATCTGCAAAAAATCTATTTGCAATTTGGCATCGACGTTCCCAAATTTAATGGTGATGACGCTTGGCGGCTGCCGCTACCGGCCCGATATATCATTGACCAAAGCAGCCTAATCCGTTATGCCGAAATTGATCCGGACTACACCACTCGCCCGGAGCCGGCACATACAATTGCAGCGCTTAAATCGATTGTGAGTTAAAACCAATTGATCTATCGATAATGGCGGCAACCAAAGAATTACAAAGGAACTTGGCCACACAATAGAAAAAAATCGGCAAACTTGGGCTACTTCGGAAGCAATGATGATGACATTGGGAAGTGATTAACCCTCTGGAGATGGCATGCGCCTTCGGTTTTGCAACAAGGATGATTTGGTCGTTGGATTAATGATGCTGGGGGTTTTATTATTCGCACTCAGCTGCAGCGGTGGTAAAGGCCAGGGGGGTGATGATGACGCAGATGATGCGGAAGAAGCAAGCATCCAACGCGTCAGTGTTGCCTCTGATGGCACCCAAAGCGATGATGACTCGCTGGCAGCCTCCATCAGCTCAGATGGCAATATCACTGCTTTTGAATCCTTTGCATCGACTTTAGTGGCGGGTAATATAACTAATTTTTCTGATATCTATATATACAATATCGATAAGAGCACAACTGAACGGATTACAGATAATATTATTGGCGCCGGTTCTGACGGGAATTCCCAGGCACCCTCGATAGATGCCGATGGGAAATTGGTAGCCTTTCAATCAGAAGCCACCGATCTTGTAGCGGGTGATGATAATAGCAACACCGATATTTTTGTCTACGATACAACAAGCGCGACAACCGATATCATCAGCCTGGATGTGGGTGACTCTGGTGCCGATGGTGATTCAACCGCGCCCGCCATCAGCGCCGATGGCGGCTTTGTGGCCTTTCAATCAGATGCCACCGATCTTGTAGGGGGAGATGATAATAGCAACACCGATATTTTTGTCTACGATACAACAAGCGCAACAACCGATATCATCAGCCTGGATGTGGGTGGCTTTAGCTCAGATGGTGATTCAACCTCACCCGCCATAAACGAAGATGGCAGCATTGTGGCGTTTCAATCGGCCGCTACTGACCTCGTAGTGGGCGACGATAATGGCCGCATCGATATTTTTGTTTACGATTCACTAAAAGATGAAACTGTTATTATTAGCCAGGATTTTAACGACTCAAGCGCCGATGGCGATTCAACCGCGCCTTCCATTAGTGCTGACGGCAGTTTGGTGGCCTATCAGTCGGCCGCCACTGACCTCGTGCCAGGTGATGTCAATGGCCAAATCGATATTTTTGTAACAGACTTAGACGCCGGTAACACTGAGATAATCAGTATCGATGTCTTTGGGCAAGGTGCCGATGGCGATTCAACATCGCCATCGATCAGTGCAGATGGAAGATTTGTGGCGTTTCAATCAGAGGCCACCGATCTTGTGTTTGGTGACTCTAATGGTCAAATTGATATCTTTATTTGGGATCGTCAAAATAATAATATGGTGCGCATTAATCTGAATGAAGCAGGCAACCAAGCACAAGGCTCTGATTCTCTTGCCCCGGCAATAAGTGCGGACGGAAAATTTGTAGCCTTTGATTCAGCTGCGGATAATCTTGTTGCCAACGACACCAATGGTAAGATAGATGTTTTTGTAGCACCAAATTCCCTCGTTCCCTAAACTAAATTCAAAACCCAGAAAGTCTTGTCTATGTTAGTGGGCATTAATAGCATCAATTAATGTTCTTAACCTGCCAAAATGTTTACGGT
>JASJAZ010000188.1 GCA_030066785.1 Desulfobacterales bacterium
GGCAATCCATTTGCGCATCGCCGGCACCATCTTATGCTTCCATTGCTCAGAAAGACGCTGTTTTAGAAACGTAGCAAAGACAGCATTAAGGTTATCAATCACCACGCCAGTTAAATACACCTTTTCTAAAACCGCTGCTTCAATATCGTCTTTGTGTTCAATCAGGCGCTGTTGCGGCGTTTTTAAATTAGAAATATTGAGACTTTCGCCCTTCACCGTAAAATGCCATTGCAATTCAGCCGACCGGTAAATCAGATTCAGTTCGGTTACCATCGCCCCTTTACGCAATGCTAAGATACCTTCTTCCATCCCCGCATCATCACCCTTGATGGTTATACTCTCAACAGTATCTTGCTGGCGGTTTTCAAGCGCAATACGATTGCCGATTTCCAAGATGATGGGTTCTTTATTTTGATTGGTTAAATCTTGAGGTTTTTTTTCAATGGCGTACCAGAGCCAGGTCAGAAATTCTTCCCCGAGAAATTTAAATCGGTTATAAGCAACAGCAATATCAAGCATTTCCGCCCCCTAAACGTTAAACCGAGTTGGTGTTAATTGGGACAATCGATCAAGCTCAGCGCCGGAAAGCCCTGCCGAGAGTTCGGCCGTCGTGTAAGGAAAAAGCCGATATAATTTCAAATGAAAGGATTGCGAAAACAGGGTTTCAAACGCTTCATTCGCTGATTTTAAATTGGAGAAAAACATCAATCGCCGACCTTCATAATCCCAAACAATATCATATATATTGGGTGTGGCCGGTATTTGGCGAAGGAGCTTATTGGTCACCATCTCTTTGATCATTTTTCTTTCTTCGCGGGTTAAAAACGATCTTCCGCTTTTAGCCAAGGTTTGGGCCATTTCCATGGTGTAATGTTTGTTGACCACTTTTGACGGCAAAGATTTCTTATCAATACGCATTGAAAAAACCATGTAGGTACCAATCGAAAATGAAGATCCTGAAAAATCCGGTATATACGGGGTATGAAAAGATGTCCATCCAGCTGTTTTTTCAGCAATATCATTATCGATTTCCATAATCGCATTTTTTTTCAAGGCATCCGCCAGTGTCTTTAATATTGGCTTGCTAAGCTCACCTTCCACACAATAACGTGCCAAAGAAATGGATGCAGATAATAATCCCATAATTTACCCATTGTAGAATTAGCTTGTTTGAAAGATTAATATAACTATATGTAGTAGTTCTCTTTTGCAAAACAACTACATAAATTTATTTTGGTGGGGTTACAAGACTATTTTAGACGTATTTAAATTGTGGGCATTTCACATTAACCAGTTAGGTTAAAATAATCTTATAAAACACACTAGTAGTATCTTTATATATAAATAAAGTACTTATTATAAAGGGTGTTAATAAGTTTAATAACTATATAAGACCATGAATTTAATTAAGAAAATATATTTTAAGACGTATTGTATGTTGTTGATAAGATGTTAACTTAACCAGAATTAATGAACAGGGGCGAATAGCTTGTTCATATCATCACATTCATAAACCAATTACTGACAGATTTTTAAACATGGGTTGTTTTGTTGATCGAACCCATTATTGGCCACAATCCCACCCTTGCGGTAAAGTGATACTACCTTTATATATCCATGCCTGATTGGATCCGGTTAATGAGATTTATCGCTGATTTTCACATTCATTCCAAATTTTCGCGAGCGACAGCCAAGAATTTGGATTTAGAAAACCTTTATATTGCTGCCCAATTAAAAGGTATCACTGTCATTGGTACGGGTGATTTCACGCATCCCCAGTGGTTTTCCGAGATAACCACTAAGCTTGAACCGGCTGAACCGGGTCTGTATCAGCTAAAAAAAGATATTGCGCAAACATGTGATCAACGGGTGCCGCTAGCATGTCGGGCACCCGTGCGATTTATGCTTGTGTCTGAAATTAGTAATATTTACAAAAAAAATGGAAAAACCCGCAAAAATCACAACTTGATTTTTTTACCGGATCTGGAATACGCACGTATTTTTGCCGAAAAGTTGGATCATATTGGCAATATTCATTCTGATGGAAGACCAATTTTGGGATTGGATGCCAAGCACCTGTTAGAAATTCAATTGGAAAGCTCTTTGGATGGTTTTTTTATTCCGGCCCATATTTGGACGCCATGGTTTTCACTGTTTGGATCCAAATCTGGTTTTGATTCAATCGAAGAATGCTTTGAGGATCTAACGCCTTATATTTTCGCCGTTGAGACGGGACTATCTTCCGATCCTTCCATGAATTGGCGTGTATCCCAACTGGACGGGCTAACCCTGGTATCCAATTCTGATGCACACTCTCCCATGAAAATTGGTCGCGAAGCCAATCTTTTCGACACGGAACTTACTTATGCAAATATCCGGTCGGCATTGCAAAGCGGGGATTCAGAGCGGTTTCGCGGCACAATTGAATTTTATCCGGAAGAGGGCAAATACCATTTAGATGGTCATCGCAAGTGCCGTATTTGTATGTGGCCGTCAAAAACGATTCAGGCCGAAGGTGTTTGTCCAATCTGTGCCAAGCCCCTGACATTGGGAGTTTTGTATCGAGTGGAAATGCTGGCGGATCGACTGGAAAACCAAAAACCAGCAAAAACGCATCCCTTTTGCAATCTTGTGCCCCTAACGGATATTCTGTCCGAAATAATGCAGGTGGGTCCGAATAGCAAAAAAGTGCAAAGTACCTATCATCATCTCATATCTGCTCTGGGTCCTGAATTGCCGATACTATTGTCACTTCCCATTGAAACCATCAATACAGCCGGTGTTGCACTGCTTGGTGCTGCTATTAAAAAAATGCGTGCCAATGAGATACACTTGATACCCGGTTATGATGGTGAATACGGACGCATTAAAATTTTTTCAGATGAAGAACGGAAGCAGCTGTCAGGTCAAAAAACACTGTTTATCTCCAATCAGCAGTCAGCAATTGAACCGCGGGTAGATCCAACACTTCAATCAAAAATGCTATCAGCAAACAAACCGATTGCTTCTAACAGAAAATCTTCGGGCTCCAAAACCATCCAAAGCCATAACGACAGCGGTCCATTAAGTGAACGTGAAGGGATTGATTTTTTACACAGTTTAAATATGCAGCAGCTGGAGGCCGTCAAACATGGTACGGGACCGCTAATGATTGTTGCCGGTCCCGGAACAGGCAAAACGCGGACCTTAACCTATCGAATGGCGTATCTCATTTTGGAAAAAAAGATACCATCCAATGCAATGCTGGCATTGACTTTCACCAACAAAGCGGCGCAAGAGATGAAAAACCGGCTGTCACGACTATTGACAGAAACTGACTGCCTACCCGGCGTATACACATTTCATCGGTTTTGTTTGGCATTATTGAAAGATTGGCAAGACAGTGATTTAATTCCCGCAACGGATCGATTTCATGATCTTTTGGCAAATGATGAAGATCGACTAGCTGTGGTTCGTCTAGCAACCTGGAAACTAAAGCAAAGCGGACAGCCTGTTTCCATAAAACCTCAAGTAGCATTGAAATGGATAACCACTGCCAAACAACAAATGCTGAACCCAACGGCAGCGTTTAATTTCATTGATACTGCTTCAGATGCAAAAATGTTTGCCAGCATTTATAATACGTATCAGAAATTTTTGGCGGTTCAAAAATTATGGGATTTTGAAGACCTTGTTTTTAATGTTGTGACTCGATTTGAAACCGAACCTGATTTGTTGGAGACGTATCGGCAAAAATACCGTCATATGTTTGTGGATGAATATCAGGATTTAAATCATGGTCAATATCGATTGATTCGTGCGCTAGCGACTAAGCATAAAGATATTTGTGTCATTGGAGATCCTGATCAGGCCATTTACGGTTTTCGTGGGGCTGAAGCTGCTTATTTCAATCGTTTTGTTAAAGATTATCCTGACGCACGCCTGATACAATTAACCCGCAACTACCGATCCACTGAAACAATTTTGGAGGCTTCATATCAAATCATTCAGAATAACTCTCAAAGTGTGAGTAAGCCTAGAGTCTATTCACAAATTGAAGGCCAAAAAACCATATCGATCCATCCCTTGCCCAACGAACGTTCAGAGGCGGTTTTTATTGGCCAAACCATTGAAAAAATGATTGGTGGCATCGGTTTTTATTCCATTGATTTTGATAAAATCGATGACAAGCATCAATCGATGCAAACGCATAGTTTTAAAGACATTGCGGTCTTATATCGAACAAAGCGCCAAGGAGATTTAATTGCCGAAATTTTTCTAAAAGCAGGAATTCCGTTTCAAATTGCAAACCGTGAAACCTTACTGCATTCAAATGAAGCATCACGTCTCATATCACTGCTGAAAGTAATTCATAATATGGGTGGCTTTAAAGATTACGAACGATCCCTTGAATTTTTTAATGACAGCATTAGCACAAAAACATGGCGGCTATTTTTTGGATGGACACTTGAATCGGGTAATTCACTGGCCACGGCATGTAAACAAATCGATGTACGGTCTTTAAATCAGCTAGCAGTCATACAGCAAAACTATTTGCGCGAAGCAATTGTCAAAATGAACGAATTACGAAAAGAGATGAGGGATCTGACAACGATTCAAGCACTGCAATTTTTGAAAACGTATCCTCCGATAAGCAAACAGTGTCAAGCCAACGAACGTTTCGCGGAAGCCTTACAGTATTTGATAAATTATGCTGATACCTATCCTATCAATGATTCAGAATTTTTTTTAAACCTTGATCTACAATCTGATACCGATTTGTATAATACCGAATCTGAAAGCGTGGGTCTTATGACCATGCATGCTGCCAAAGGACTTGAATTTCCGGTGGTCTTTATCGCGGGATGTGAGGACGATTATATTCCATTTAGAAAAACCAACGAACAGATAGTGGATCTTGATGAAGAGCGTCGCCTGTTTTATGTGGCCATGACGCGTGCGCAAGACATTTTGGTGCTCACTTGGGCGCAACATCGAAATCTTTTTGGACATCAAACAACTCGGAAATTATCACCGTTTGTTACCGATATTGAGAATCGATTATTAGCCTTTCAAAAGCTTGCTAAAAATCGACGCTTCAAAAAACGACCACAGCAAATGAATCTGTTTTAGAAACCATATTTTTAACGGCAATCACAACTAATATTAAATGAATTATTTGGCTCACTTTTTTCTGGCTGGTTCCAACCAAGAAATGATTGTTGGAAGTTTGTTGGGCGACTTTATTAAAGGCAATCCCGAAAGATATTATAATCGAGGTATTGCTCGAGGCATTCGGTTACACCGTAAATTGGATAGCTTTACTGATCAGCACGCAAAAACAAAAGCAAGCCGGCTGCTAATCTCATCGGATAGGCGGCGTTATGCAGGCATCATTATAGATGTCTGCTATGATCATTTCTTAGCCAGACATTGGAGCATGTATTCAGACGAAATCCTGACTGATTTTATACAACGTATCTACACGCTCATCCGACACAAAAAAGAGATGTTGCCGGACCGATTAAAAAATATATTTCCGCGGATGGTCAAGGAAGACTGGTTGTATCATTATCGACAGTTAGAAGGTGTGGCTGTGACGCTGGAAAGAATATCAAAGCGTGTAAGCCGAGAAAATACACTTTCAAAAGCAATTGAAGATATACATAACAACTATCATCAATTAATGGATAATTTTTTTGTTTTTTTCCCAGAAGCTCAGGCTTATACTTGTCACTGGATGCGATCATAATATATTTATGTTATGGATGATATATTTTTGATTATATACTTAATTTAATCTGAACTAACTATTTAATATCATATTGTTAAAAAGGTAAATGATATGACAAAGAATCATAATCCTAAGGATATTTCGCGTCGAGAGCTATTGCGTGGTGTTTTTTGCCGACAACAAAATAGCAAAGATACCGAAAATATAAACGTCAATTCTAAGGTTGAACATAAAGAACCAGATACAGAGATTGACTTTAGATCCGGAAAATCAGCGCTGGAAAAGGGTGATTTTGGATCGGCCATCAAGCATTTCCGGGCGTGTGTTGAAAATGAGGCTCACCACACGTCCGCCCGCATGAGGTTAGGATACTGTCTATATAAGCAAAGAAAATACATTCAAGCTAAAGTTGAATTTAGACGAGTGCTGCACCGCCAAAAAAATAGTAATTTTACCAACCTCTTTTTAGGATTAACCGAAGCTCGCAAGGGCCAGCTAAAAAATGCATTTAGCGCGTGGAATAGGTTTTCAGGTTCAAGACATGGCGCAATTCAACACGCAATTAAAACGCAACAAACGGTTTTAAGGTCATCAGAATCACCCGATTTTGAAACGGCTGCCGATGCCTTGGAAAAAGTGATCGAAGAAAGCCGTTATCCATTTTTTGATGAATAAAAATTAGAACCGACATCTAAATTATTTTGGCAAATGGTTTACACGTTAACATTGGAACCCGGATTAAAATCATTTCATATTGCCATTGTTTAATATATGCTATTGAAAAAAATTTGAATCATAATGCAGAGGTAAAATGATGTCTCATTATTCCCCACGGAGCAAAAGTACCCAATTTGATGTGATCATCGTTGGGGGCGGTCCCGCTGGACTATTTGCATCTTACTATTTAAGCGAACATTCAGATTTAAAAATTTTGGTCGTTGAAAAAGGCAAAGGGCCCCAGAACCGAAAATGTCCCATCAAGGAAAACAATCAGTGTCATAAATGCCGTCCCTGCAATATTCTGTGCGGCATTGGGGGCGCCGGTCTCTTTTCCGACGGTAAATTAAATTATATTCATAAACTGGGAAAAACCGACCTTACCCAGTTTATGCCCGGTTCATCTGCTGAAGCCTTGATTGACGAAACCGAGACCATTTTTAATAAATTTGGCATGGATGGACCGGTCTATCCCACCGACATGGAAGCCGCCAAACAGTTGCGCAAAAATGCCAAACGCTACGGCATCGACTTGCTGTTAATCAAACAGAAGCATTTGGGCAGCGATTGTCTGCCGGATCATATGGCTTGCATGAGCGATCAGATTAAATCAAACGGTGTTGCGATTCATACATCTGAAGAAGTAAAAGATGTTGTTACGCACAACGGCAGGGTTACCGGCCTAATTACCAATCGCAAAGAATATTCAGCCGATAATGTTATTTTAGCGCCTGGTCGTGTGGGGGCGGAATGGGTAGGTAAATTAGCTCAAAAGCATGATATTGATCTCAAACAACGCGGTATTGAAGTCGGTGTGCGGGTCGAAGTTCATAACGATATCATGCAAGATATTTGTGAAGTGATTTATGATCCCACATTTTTTATCCAAACATTTAAATATGATGACCAAACCCGCACCTTTTGTACCAACAATGGTGGTTTCGTAGCCCTGGAAAATTATAGCAATTTTGTGTGTGTCAATGGGCATGCTTATCGGCACAAAAAATCATCCAACACGAATTTCGCGTTTCTTTCCAAGGTAGTACTGACCGAACCGGTAACCGATAATCAAGCCTATGGGGAATCCATTGGTAATTTGGCGACGCTCATTGGCGGCGGAAAACCTATTTTACAGCGTTTCGGTGATTTGAAACGCGGCCGCCGCAGCACTTGGACGCGTGTAAATAAAGGTTACATTGAGCCGACACTTACCAATGTGGTGTGTGGCGATATTGCCATGGCACTTCCGGAGCGAATATTGACCAATCTGATGGAAGGTTTGGAACGTTTAAATAGCGTGGTGCCGGGTGTCAGCAACGATGAAACCTTGTTATATGCGCCGGAGATTAAATTTTTTGCCACGCAGATTAAGACGAGCAACACGCTTGAAACCAAGGTGAAAGGTCTTTTTGTTGCCGGCGACGGCCCGGGGGTTGCAGGCAATATTGTGTCGGCTAGCGCCACCGGTCTGATTCCTGCCAAAGCAATTGTTTCACAAGCTGCTTAAATTAAGGTTTTAGAGCTTCGATTCACTTACTATTCCCAAGAAGGACGCCAGTGCTGGAGCATTTCAGGATCTTGAAAGCAAGTTTCAAATTTAGAGCAGAGGTATTTGGCGCTTTCCAATAAAGGAACATCGTAAATGGGCCTATTTAAACTTTTTTCGGGCAAACGACCGGAAGACTACGAAGCCAAAGGTGACGCCCGATTTCAAGCCGGCGCCTTCGGGGATGCCAAGCTTGAATTCGAGGCCGCCCTGGAAAAATGCGACCAGTCCAACAGCACGGATGCCGCGATGCAAGTGCGGCTTCACGAAAAACTGACGCAAAGCAAAGAGGCGCTAGCCCAGGAACATAAGCAAACGGGTGAAAACCTCCTCGAAACCGGTGGCTATGAAGACGCCATGGAGCTATTTACGCTGGCTGCTGCACTCACCGAGGATCAGGAACTCAAAAAGGGTCTTGAAATTTCTATCAAAAAAGTCGCTCAGCAAAAGCAAGCGCTGATCATCGGTGAGGTCGAACCGCTTGTCTCTGAATTAGAAAGTCAAAACGTTGAAAAAGAAGAACAGCTTTCATCGGAATCTGCAGATGAATATTTTGGCATTTTGTGCGCCATGCTACCGCGGCATGTTCAAAAGATGTATTTAGCTTATGATGATGTCTTTAAAGACGGCTATGTAGCGCTAAATCAGGGCGACTTTGAAACCGCCGTTAAGCTGTTGGGCCAAGCGCATACGCAGGCGTCTGAAGAAAGTTATATATCGCTGGAGTTGGCAACCGCTTACTTCAATTTAGGCCGCTACCCCGAGGCGCAATCGCTTTTAGAATCTTTTATTCACCAATTCCCGGATGCCTTGCCTGGCTATGAACTTCTTTGTGAAATTTATTGGAAGAATCAATCTTTCAATCAAGCAGAGGATCTATTGGCCC
>JASJAZ010000184.1 GCA_030066785.1 Desulfobacterales bacterium
CCGGGTCGCAGACCGGCAGCATCCGCCATGGCCTTGCCACGTGCCTCGGAAAGATTTAACAATGTCTGCGCATCAATCCAGCCAGCGGCGTATAAAGCCAACAACTCGCCATAACTGTGACCGGCCGTGGCATCCGGTTTGATATCGAAGCGTTCAAGGATTTTCAGCATCGCCAGGCTCACAGCTCCCAGCGCCGGCTGGGCAATCTGGGTCTGCATTAGCTGATGCTTTTGATCGGGATGCGCTCCCGGCGCGCCATCCGTGGGCGGGTATATATATTGGCTGAGAGGCTTTTTCCAATGCAAGCACTGATCAGCGGCTTGAATCGCAGCCAAGGCTTCCGGAAAAAAGCAGGTTAAATCCCTGCCCATATTGACATACTGGCTGCCTTGCCCTGGAAAAACAAATGCCAATTTACCGCCATCTGAATGGCCTTCAAAGATATTGTTTGAAAGCATATTGGCGGAAGCATCCGGTGACTGAATTACATGCAGAGCTTCATTGAGTTGTGCCGGCACATTGATTTCAGAATTGGCCGTGCGGTCTAATAAACACAGCAAGCGGTGTGAATCACCGGATTTAAATTGCCGGCGGGACTCAGCCGCCTTAGCAGCGATCTCTTTTTCCGAAGCGTTGGATCCTGCTATCTTCTGGAACCGATGAATCGATTTTTCAAGTTCGTGCCGCGAAGGCCCTGAAAAAGCGATAATATCAACGGATCCATCCCAGGAAGCGTTTTTTTTCTGGGGCCGATATTCTTCCAGGACAACGTGAAAATTACTTCCACCAAAACCAAAGGCACTGATCCCTGATCGACGCGGATGGTTTTCAACTGTAAACCATGGTTGCGCTTGCTGATTGAGATAAAAAGGACTGTTTTCAATGTCGAGATGCGGATCGGCTTCTTCGGCCTTTAGGGTAGGGGGCAGTATTTTGGTATGCAGCGCCAAGGCCGCTTTGATTAATCCGGCTGATCCGGCGGCGGCCTTGGTGTGTCCGATATTGGATTTAACGGATCCGACTGCGCATCGATGCCCATTTTTAGATTGATTGCCAAACACTTGGGTTAATGATTTAAATTCGACCGCATCACCGACCCGTGTGCCGGTGCCGTGCGCTTCCAACAACTCAATAGTCTTAGGGTCGATATTGGCATTGGCATAAGCCTGATTTAGAGCGTGGGCTTGTCCCTCGGCCCGTGGGGCATAGATGCTGTTCGAACGGCCATCACTGGCAGTGCCAATACCCTTGATGACGGCATAGATGCGATCATTATCTTGTTCGGCATCTGCAAGCCTTTTTAGCACCAGCATCCCCACCCCTTCTCCCAAAACGGTACCGTCAGCATTTTTGGAAAATGGGCGCGCATCTCCGGTGGGTGATAGGGTTTGTGTTTTGGAAAAACACATATGCATAAAGATATCGTTGAGCGTGTCGACACCGCCGGAAATAACCATGTCACTGCGACCGGTGGTTAACTCCATCACCGCCAGATGTATGGCGCTCAATGAACTGGCACACGCGGCGTCTACCACACAATTGGTGCCGCCGAGATCGAGCCGGTTGGAAATCCGGCCGGCAACCACATTGCCTAACAGGCCGGGAAACGAATTTTGTTGCCAAGGCACATAGGAATCCGCAATGAGTTTCATCACCGATTCTGTTTGGGTTTCCGAAACGCCGGCTTGCCGAAGGGCTTCACGCCAACGCGGGTGGCCCAGGCGCGCACCTAAAGGTATAACCAACTCTTGGGTGCCGGTTACACCCAGAATGACACTGGTGCGGTCACGATTAAAGTTTCGCTCGTTCCAATAGCCGGCATCTTCCAGGGCCATTTTGGCGACCACCAGGGCCAACAGCTGGGATGTGTCAGTGGCATCTAAAGATGCCGGCGGGATACCAAATTCAGTGGGATCAAAGTCAATCGGAGATAAGAAACCGCCGCGTTTGCAATAAACATGGTCTGGTTTTCGGGGATCCGGATCGAAATAATCTTGTGGTTGCCAATGAGAAGAGGGGATATCGGTAATGCCATCGACCCGGTGATACAGCAGCCGCCAATAAGCTTTCAGGTCCGGTGATCTGGGAAACAGACACCCCATTCCTATAATGGCAATATCAGAGGCTGACTTATCTTTATTTGCTTGTGTTGTCACAACAATTCTTTTATTTGCCTAGCAAACTGTGGTTTGCATCCAATCCGAGACGCAAACGTTTTGGTGAAGCTCGCCATAAAAAAAGTCGGCTTTAGTCGGAATTGATGGGCTAAAGCCGTTGTTACGGTAGTTTTTCGCCAGTTTGGAGACGCTTTGATAAGCTTTTTTATAGTAAGGTTCCCTACCTTCGTTTGCAACCGCTAGTATCATAAAAAACACTATGCCCAAGAAGGAGTAGATACGGCGTGTGAGACGATTAAGTATTGAAATTGCAAGAACTTACCAAACGCGACTGAATATATGATTGACTTCTACCTTGTTACTTTTTCTATAAACCAAAACAAACGTATTTTCAAGTATTTGACAAGAAATTTAAAGTTAATATACTGATATAACAACTTAACAACCCATACCTTTAGATGATACGCTATCACACCAATAAAGAATTAGCAGATAAACTGCATATAAATCTTGCAAAGTGGAAGCGCTGGTCCCGCGAATTTTTACCCCCGGATCCCTTAGGCGGGCTCCAGTCTGGTTATGCCCGACACTATAAGACAGATGATGCCTTTACCGTTGTCCTGGGGGGGCATCTGGTCTCCGAACTTCGATTCAGCATACCGCAGGCCAAGACCATATTGACCGATTTGCAGCAATGGCTTCTGGATCTAAGATTCTATTTTGATTATGAGGGCAGGGCCAACCCGCTAGCTGACATTCACGCATCCGTTCAAAGCTACACCATTTATATAATACCGTTAAGCCTTACTCGGCAGCATGCCGCTGTATTTAATTACATCTTGCGTGGCTTTATTGGAAAACAAAGTCATATTGTCGATGATCTTCCGCTTATCAGCGAACGCTTCGTTGAGCAAACCCATCCTAAAAATGATCCTGATATTTTTTTGCATACCCGTCCGGTTTTAAGGGCTCTTAATATCACTGCGTTGCATAATTGGTTCCATGATCGCTTAACAGCAAATGGTTAATCCTGCGCATGGGCACAACAGCCTCTAACGTTTATCACTTCACGTATAACGGAACTTTCATGGCCATCTGCCATGCGATTTAGACCGAAACGGGCGGGATATGTTCTTGAAGCAGTGACACTTCCATCGGTTGAAAATTTCGAACGGCAGGCGGGATGTGACAACCCTGTGCCGCGAGCCAATTAACCCGTGAGTTATAGGCAGCGCCGCAAAGAAGATTTAAAGCAACCGTAACTGTTTGACGGTTTTCAGGTTTTTCTAAGAATGTGCCTTTAACCCATTCGTTGAAAGCCCCCATGGATGGCCCACACCATATCTGATAATCAATTTTGCGTGCCAAATCGCCACTGTTGGCCCAATTGGAAGATAAACCCAGATAGGAACGAAAAATAAGCGCCATTTTATGTTTGGGAAATTTTTCAGCCAATTCTAGTTGCTTCGGATCACGCTCAGCAAAAAATGACTTCGTCTGAGCCCATTGATCATCAATCCTGCAGCGAAAAAAATCTTTTTCCAAGACGGCAATCTGATTGGCCGGGATTGAATCGATACAATCATTCGCCGTATATAAATCATATAGTTTGGCAGCTCGTAAGGCAAACATGGTGCCGCGTTTTAAGACTTGAACTTTAACCCCTAATTCAAACATATCGGCCGCCGGTGCCATGGTGACATCGGCCTGATCAGCCTCGGCCAGCATCTGTCGAACGGTGTCAGATGTTCCCGATTCGATACAGGCCTGATTGACCGATCCAGTCAAAATGTAAGCCGCCCCCATGGCAAATGCCGCTGCGGCGGAGGCTGGGGTGGCGATGCCGCCGGCAAGTCCGACACACAGGGGATGGTCATAATCGAATTTCGCTGCCAATTCGTCTCTTAATGCCAACATCGTGGGCAGAAGTGCAATGGCGGGCCGATTGTCGGTATGGCCGCCGGAATCTGCTTCGGCCGTTAAGTCTGGAGCTACCGGCACATAAGTGGACAGGTCTGCTTCTTGATTTGTGAGCAGACCCTGAGCCACTAGCTGGGATACGATTTTGGGGGGCGGTGGCGCAAAGAACTTGCGAGCAACTTCCACACGCGAAACTTTGGCGATAACGGCATTGGGACATACAATGCGGCCATCACCATCGCAATGGATACCCTTCAAACGATAGTACACGAGCGGTAATGTCAGATCCATGTAAGCTGAAGCACTAACCCGTTGGACGCCATGCTTTAAATAAAGATCCACAACAGCCGATTCGAGTGCAGGATCATTGGGGCTGTGGATAAGATTAAAGCCGAACGGTTTATTTTTTAGGCGCGGCTGCAGATTGTGAATTGCCGTTTCAATCGCGCTAATAGAAAGTCCGGCTGCCCCAAAAAAGCTGAGCATGCCCGACTCGGCGGCAGCGGTGACCATGTCCACAGATGTGATGCCATTGGCCATGGCGCCGACTATATAGGCATAATCGATCCCATGAGTTTTTTTGAATAAACGATCACCCAGTTTATCTGGCGGCATGGGCGGGGCATAGGCGATCAGAGGCAAGTTTTCGGTTGCATGTTGGTGGTCAGATCCGATGGTAATCGTACCGTCGCAGGCAACGGCGGGTAGATCGTGTTGTTGCACGACATATATGGGTCGCTTTAAATTCAATAAGGCGGATCGAAAAGCCTCTGTGCCGGCTTGGGGAGTGCCGTCATTTTTATGCCAAATTCCTAACATATTATCTTATTCAATATATTCTAATTAAAGGCACACTTTTTTAACAGCGCCCATCATCAAAGGACGGGTATTTATCCCGGTTAAATTTCAAAAAGGTATTATGTCCGCTAAAGAGAGGTTTTCTTTTGGAGCGGGTTTGATTCCCATTTTTAGTTTTAAAGTGTTTGCAGTTGGTTTTTGTCAGAAACGTTTCATAACGTAAAAATGAGGACTCTTATAAAAAAAACAATTTGAGTGTCAAGGTAAAAAGACGCTGATGTGGTTGCTGCGCTGCTAAATGACTAGCGCACGACCCTATCGCTTGAGTATTAGCTGCGTGGATGGTATTTTTGGTGCATGCTTTTCAGATGTTCACGTGCCACATGGGTGTAAATTTGGGTGGTTGAAATATCCACATGCCCAAGCATGATCTGCACCGCCCGCAAATCCGCGCCACCCTCCAACAAATGACTGGCAAACGAGTGCCGGAACGTATGCGGTGTGATGTTTTTGGCGATACCGGCTTTGAGCGTGTAGCGCTTTAAGAGCTTCCAAAATCCCTGACGGGTCATCGGCTTGGCGGAGCGGGTCACAAACATAAAACGACTGGTACGGTTTTTTAACAGTTGGGATCGGCTATATTCAAGATATTGATCGACTTGTTTTTGGGCATACAAGCCGATGGGCACGATCCGCTCTTTGGATCCCTTGCCAAATACTTTGACAAATCCGGCTTCGCGGTTGATATCGGTGGTTTTAAGCGTAATGAGTTCAGATACCCGTAAACCAGCGGCATAAAGCAGTTCCAACATCGTTTTGTCGCGGACGCCCAATGGGGTGTCCGTGTTGGGCGCTTCGATGAGTAGTTTGATCTCATCCACCGACAGAACGGCCGGCAACTTAAGACTGCTTTTGGGCAAATCAATTTGTCGTACCGGATCACGTCTCAAAACTTTTGCTTTAACAAGAAATCGATAAAACCCTCGCAGGGTTACCAGATGGCGTGCCCGGGATCGGGCATTGAGACCCTGCTTTCTAAGCGATATCAAGTGTTTCAAAAGCAGTGCCGTATCAGTATCAGACAAATTGTAAATACGATGGGTGTGCAAAAATTTGAAATAGCAGTTCAAATCGGCACTGTAGGATTCAATGGTCTTGTTTGAAAGGCCTTTTTCAATGCGAAGGTAGTTGATAAAACGATCTGTCAGTTCGTCGATAGCATTCATTTTAAAAAGATGATACTCACGCATTTATGCTGACAGGCAAATCAGCTCTGTGTCCAGCCGGTTTAACACTTCAGCACCTTCGTCTCTGACCACCACCATATTTTCAATGCGAACGCCGCCCCATTCCGATAGATAAATGCCGGGCTCAACTGTAACCACCATTCCGGTCTGCAGTGAAGTATCTTTCAGTGGGCTCAATCGAGGGGCTTCATGAATAGCAATGCCGACCCCGTGCCCCAGTCCATGTCCAAACTTGCCTTTGAATCCCTGGTTTTCAATATGGGAACGGGCAATGTTGTCCACAGCCTTGGAGCTAACGCCCGACTTAATGGCCTCAATGGCCATTTGTTGCGCATCGCGAACCGTCCGATACACCTTTTTAAAGGTTGCATCGGGTTGACCGATGATAACGGTTCTTGAAATGTCGGAGCAATATTCATTCAACCGTGCCCCCCAATCAAATAAAATCGGCTCACCTGTTTGGAAGGCGCGATTGCCCGGAACCGCATGGGGCAGGGCGCTATTGGGTCCCGATGCGGTGATGGTCGGAAATGCTAGTGATTGGGCACCGGCTTCCCGCATGTTTTTTTCCATGGTCCAGGCAGCATCATATTCGGTCATGCCGGGGCAAATGGTGTTTATAAAGTCTGTAAATACTGTTTCTGCTAGTTCCAAGGCGTCTTTCATTAATTTTATTTCCTGCTCAGCTTTGATCACTCTAAGCGGTTCAAATAAATCATCAGCGGCAATTAACTCTACCGTCATCATGGCAGAATCTAATTTCTCTTTAATCTGGTTATGTTGGTAAACCGATAAGCGCGCACCCTCAAACCCCAAGGTCTTCGTGCCCAGTATTTTTAGAATTTCAGGTATTTTGGTGGGCAATCCTTCGCGGTAACAAATCACCTCATAAAGAGGCGCCTCGCTCTCAGCCTGCAAGTTATACCGGGAATCAGTGGCTAATATGAGCTTATCGGCAGATATAAACAGTGCACCCGCTGATTCATCAAATTGGGTGTCCTCGCCGGTGTAACCGCTCAGGTAATAGCGGTTTTCGGCAGTTAACACCATTAGCGTATCTATTTTGCGAGATTGCGCTTCAGCGCGAAGGGCCTCTATTCGCTTATCGACTAGATTCATTATAGATTGGCTCCTTGAGTACATTAATACTGCATAGAAGTTAAAATAAGTTTTAAATTTTGTATGTGCATGGGGGTAACATCGAATCGATTATACCGCCGCACCTTTAAAATTTATCATGCCTTCATTAGCAGGTCACAAACTATGGATCAAGCGACGGTCACATTAACCCTATTGTTCATTACGAGCAATTATTTAAAAACATAATGTAAAAATAAGGAAATAGCGTTCCACCGAATATCGGATAATAAAGATTATTTGATTGTGCCAGCCAGGTGATTTTTTCGATAACAAACCAAGAAGGTTAGTATTGCCGTCAAGAACTGTTAGGGCTATTTGACAAAGAAAGACGAACAGGATTATTTTCAAACCTTAAGTTTGCGCACCTAATTAAAATTAGCCATCTGAAATTTAAGCAACAAATAAACTGCCCAATTACAAATGGAGAAAATATTTGAAGAGAAAGGGGGATCAGTTGAACATCCAGACACACCAGAAAATTGATAAGACCCTTTGTGGTACTCCGGTTTTTTTAGATGAGGGAATTAGTCGGGTAGAATTTACAGCCACCGGCAACATGATAGCTGACGACACAGGTCTTGTGCACGGTGGCTTTATATTCGGGTTAGCAGACTACGCTGCCATGATTGCTGTTAACCATCCGAATGTTGTGCTGGGGGCTGCTCAGGTTAAGTTTTTAAAACCGGTCAAGATTGATGAGACGGTGGAGGCGGTTGCCCGGATAGAAAAAATTGAAGGGAAAAAGCATGAGGTCTTCGTTGAGGTGAAAAGAGCTGACGAGGTTGTTTTTCAGGGTAGTTTTACCTGTTTTGCTTTGCCACAGCATGTTTTGGGATAATACCGCAAGCCGATTTTCACCCATTTGTACTATAGGTGCAAGTTAGCTTACCTATTGCGACGGACCAGGCGTTTAGGTACCATCTTCTTGCGCTTCTTTGTCGGTATCGGGTTGGATCCCGTTGTTCGATTTTCCCATTCGATTTTTGGCGCTTTTGATGGACTGCTAAGGCCTGCTTGTCGATATAAACAGGTGGCCCGCGGGCATTTGAGACCGGCACCCGTGTTCGGTTTATCAACTCGAATTAAATAGGGATTGCGGCAAGTTGGGCACTCAAAGTGGTATGGTTTACCCCAGGAGATGAACCGACAGTTAGGTTGGCGACACGCATAATATGATTTACCCGTTTCGGTTTTTTGGGGATGAACCTGGCCGATTTTACAAATCGGGCAATTGTCGGCCAGTGACGCCTCGAATTGTTTCACCTGCTCATTTATTAAACTTTCATTGATAATGGTATCTTGCGGATCAGCAGCTGGGGTAATCGTTTCTTCAACCGTATGATCTGGATCGTTTGGCTGAATCTTGGCCAAAGATGTGAAGTTGGCTCCGTCAGAATCAACCGATGTTTCCGCCCGGGCGGGATATCCATCGCCGGTAACGCATTTTTGAAACTACCGTCGTTTCCAGTCGGTAGATTATCTGAATCCATGC
>JASJAZ010000033.1 GCA_030066785.1 Desulfobacterales bacterium
CACATCGCGCTGCAAGGAGGCTGTTGACTGAGGCACGAGACTGTCATAAATGGACATTACTGTTTCCATGGCGTCTTCGGGTAGGGAAGTTCCGCAGGCCGCCGCTACAGCAATTATTTCCTGAAGACCCACTTCCGCCATTTGCCGAGTTTCGGGTAGACTGCGCCATACCCCGGCCGGGGCGCGCGTCACCGCTCCGATCCCACTCCATACAGTAATTAATAAAAACTTCATCCACATGGCAACCTGGATATCAGGAGGGATTTCGGCGTTGACCCCGGCCTTTTCAAATGTTGCCAGCAACAGTTCGGCCCTTTGGCTGCGCTGGTTGTCCAGCTCTCCAAATTTTACAAAAGGATCTGTTCCGGCATGGACGATATGCCCCGGCCTTGCCATATAACAGAATAGACCGCACAAGCCGCCCAACACATGCTGTTCGCCCAATATTGCGGATAACTGGGCCGGTGCCTCCAGTCCGTTTTGCAGCGGCAGGACCGACGTATCAGCTCCGATCATTGGCCGCATGGCTTCAGCCGCCTCAGAGACTTGCCAGGCCTTAACGCCCACCAGCACCATATCAACTTCACCGATTTGAGAGGGGTCGTCAGTTGTTTGAACCGGCTGCACCGTGAAGTCGCCATTGATACTGTCAACGCGTAGACCATTCTTACGCATTGTGTTCAAGTGCTCTCCGCGGGCGATAAAAATGACGTCTTCCCCGGCCTGGGATAACCGTCCGCCAAAGTAGCCCCCAACCGAACCTGATCCAAAAATTGCTATTCGCATGGAAACCTCCACCTGAAAATTGCTATTATTTACTTCACGTTACACTATAAAGTAATACAAGAACACTTGCACCCTGCAGGCGTTGTTTTTCAGGTGCAATCTACTTTATTTTTGTTTTGCTTGTTGACCGATCTCTTTTGTATCGATCTGAACTGGCAGCCACAAGGCTTTTCTGTTTGGATTCGTTTGCCGAAGTAAAAAATTAGATTATAATTCGGAATCGTTACCACCATTAATAGACAAAGAACTTGATTTTTGCTATGGCCGTGCTGAGGGCCCGATCAAACATTATTGTAAACTGAGTGTAAAATGAATAGTGCGATACCCATCATTCAAGTTGCAGAACCGTCCGATGCCGCACCACTTGCAAGGCTGGCCGAAAAAACCTTCACGGATGCGTTTGCCCAATTCATTAACAAGTCGGATTTTGAACGCTATGTAGCTCACTCCTTCACTGAAAGCCAGATTAGTTCCGAGCTCCTTGATAGCGCCACCTCTTTTTTCATTGCCAAGTTGCAGGATAAATGGGTTGGTTATGCGAAACTTTATCAGAGCCCGCCGCCTGAATGCGTCAAACAACTACCGGCCATCGAGCTTGCCAGACTATATTCCATGCAGCAATATTTGGGCTGCGGTATTGGTGCGGCCCTATTGGAGGCTTGTTTAGATTACGCCCGCAACAGAGAGTTTAAATCAATCTGGTTGGGTAGCTGGAAGGAAAACCATAGGGGCAATGCATTTTACACCAAAATGCAGTTTGACATTATTGGCGCTAAAACTTTTACTTTAGGATCCGAGATCCAGGATGATTACATTTTCGCAAGATCAATACATAAGATATTATAGTCAGGAGAGCTGATAATTTTTGTCTGACACACAGTAACGAATAAATAATATTACAGTTTATTGAAGCTAAACGAGGCTGAAAATCCGCAAATTAAACAAAAACCTGCCTTTGAGTCAGCTCTGAGAAATTATCGGTTCCAAGTCCCCATTTTTTGGCCAAACGGATGTAGCCGATATTTTGCGGTCGCCTGCCAAGCAACAGGGACGCTTTGGCATCCGCAGCGACCGGATCGTCACTTAAGATGAGCGTATTTTTGGTAACAACATCCGAAGTACTACCTCCCGAAGGCCCATTTTTGGTCATGATCCGGGTGGCATCTATTAGGGTAATGGTCGGTTTAAAAAATTGGGCCAGATCAACAATATTCGGATGTATATCCCGGTGCAACCGTCCGCGCCTGCCACCAATCGCACCGAACCAATTCTTCATGCCAAGGGTCAGGGTGCTCAGGATATGATCCTTGGCAACCGGCAAATTAATAACCTTGTCCGCCTCCACCAACGGCAGAAAAACCGGCCAACGATCCAATCGGTGCCCATGCAATTTCATCTCCTGCATAAGTGATGAACTGGGAAGGATCAGGTCCGCCCCGGTTTTATTGGCCACTGCTTCGGCGCCTGTCACCGAGAAACAGAATTCAGCTGTGTCAATCGTGTTGTCGGCGATTCTAACCTTTTTGGCACCTGCCGCCTGGCAAAGCTCGATTACTCCTTGCAGCACTTCCGGATTGGTAGTGGCCGCCAGGTGAGGGGGGCGCGCCCAGGAAATATTTGGTTTGATGACGACCACATCCCCCCTGGATACAAATTGATTGATTCCTCCGACGGCCTCAAAGACTTTGGTCATCAAGTCTTTGATAACATAAGCCTCTGACTGGCCGACGCCCTCAACAATGAATCCTTTTTTGGTGAGTGCGGCGTTTGCTTCGGACCAGTCAAATAGGGGCCATGGGGTTGCACCAACGAGCGTGACGCATCCAGACCACTTCAAAAGCTTTTGGATAGATTCTCGGCGTGTAATTGGTTGATTAAATTTCATGGCAAATACCTCATTTAGCCATCATCAAACGCTTCCATCAGGATTATAGCAATAAATCTTTTTCCCAGCCGTAGTGTTCGATACGAATTTGTTCCATCCGACTTGTGCCCAATCCGTAAACTTTATCAGCGGCCTCTACACAAATCGGCGGCGGCGTAAGCGGCCATGACTCTCCTCTGATGGCATTTCTTTTTTCAGTAATGATTTTTAAACAAACCGTTTCGACGGCCACCGGATCGGTGCCCGCGATTATACCATTGTAAGACCATTGGTATCGTGGATCCGCTTGCGGCCCCTTATCACAGAGCGGATAAAGCGAGTCAACCAGAACGAGTTTGGTCTTGTCCTTGACAAACGGAAGGTTCCAGATTTCTCCTAACTTGGCGCTGTCACTCTGATGATAATTACTAGGGCGGCCTGAATACATGATGTAAAGTTTCATGACTGTGCCAATTCCGGTTAGCCAGTGTGCTTTAAGCGAAGGAAGCGCAATCAGGGCGTCACATTTTTTGGGATGGTGCGGACGGCCTTGCGCCATTCTGATCTGGTTTTTGGGGATTCCGGCGTCCCGCAAGGAACGTTTGACAACATCGACGACTTCATCATGCGTGGGATTCAGGTGGCTGGTGGGTACCAGACCGATTACATCATTTGGTTTGACGAGGGTTAGCCATGCATCCTTGGTGTTCTTCTGACCGGTAACCTTGATCAAGGTTTGCGCGAGCATTTTTTCCAAGATCGCGCTGTCCACATTCCGTGCAGAATCCAAAGCGTTCTTATCACGAACGACGGCCACTAAACTGGAACCAGCGGCTTGTGCTTCTTCCATGGGCCACTTAAAACCTAAAATAGACGCTCCGAGAGTAACGCCGATGGTCCCCCGTATAAAGTCTCTGCGGGTCAATACCGGTTTTTTATTTTGCATGAATTCCTCCCTTCTCCAATAAATTAGATTCATTTTCCTGAATGATTGTCCGGGCGGATTCCTGATCAGGACCGTCAAATACCATTGCTACAAAATTATCGAGCAATTTATAAGCTAGCCAGCCATCTTCTAATTTAAAAAGACCCGGACCGGCATTGGTTGAGGTTGCTGTGAGGCCTTTCGCATAATCCGGCAGATAGGCATCATGAAATTGATTCAGAGCATCACGGGCCGCGTCTAAATTTTTATATTGCACCAGCAGAAACTGGCACCGTTTTAGACCATCTGAACCAGAAGTGCGTTCAAAGGGCGCGATCACCGCTTGTGAGGAATGATCGAGATTGAGAATATTTTCATGACTAATATAATACACGGAATTTAACACCAAATGGGAACGCAAAAAGGTCAGTCGGTCTGTTCGTAGTTTCCATGATGAGTCAATTTCATATGGAAGGTTTTTCACCAATTCCGGTACGGGCGGATGTTTAGTCCTGGCTGCAATGGCCCTTCCTAATGTCAAAACAGCTGCCTTTGATGCCGCTGACGCATGCTGGGCCATAATCCGAGCATAAATATGATCTGACCATAATCGCAACAGGCCGCCACCATAGAGTGCGCGGGTGGGTGCAGCCAAGAATTTGTTTGATTTTTCCAGTGGTAGATCGGCAAGGTATACGGATTCGCCGCCCCAATCCAGCGACAGCAGGCCGAAGGCGTCATCGGCGGTTTCCATATAATACAATTCTACCAGAATATTAGCCTGATCCTTAGATATATAGTCGAATACCTCGAGGTGCTTGAACCGGTAGCCCAGATAGAGTTCGCCTGCGCCGTTCATGTATTCGAAAATATTTTTAGAATCAATTAAACGAGGCGTTTCAGACCGGGTCCAACCATTCACAATTTTGGGAAGATGGCGTTTGCCTTTCATCATTTCACCAGTTGCCCCTACATGCGTGCTCATCATCGTAAATATAAAAAACAAAAAAGTCTTTTTGAGGGTCAAATTCATTTTGATCGGTTTTTCCTAAATGAATTGGTGTGCAGGGTAACCACAGCATTCGCAATATATAATCATGTGCGCATTTGCCTTGATTTATCTGGCATTTGTGATTTTGTTGTAATTTTCGTCGGCAAATTGCATAGCGATCTAGCGAGCTTGCATAGAAAAAATGTCGGGAAATTAACAGCGCAAGAATATCCGAATTTTCGAATAACCCAACCACTATGGTTGTCTGAAAGGATCAGAGGCGGATCAAATGCAGCTTGAGAATGATATTTTGTCATACATCAAAAGATTTGCAGAAACAAGATTGGAAAAATATTAGGTTGGATTTTATTGCATTCGGCATACTGCCAATAAAATGACCGAAGCAAGCGATAATCCGCCTGCTCCGGTTTATAATCCCCCCCGTTGATCAAAAACGAATCCGAGAGTGTCTCTGCGCCAAACGTCCCTAGCGTTAATCCAACCCGCTAACACCCATGGCAAATGAAAACCCGGTGTCAGATACGAAGGCACTCAGCAGATATTGGTTTTCAGGCTCCGGATCACTCTCAACATTGCCGTAATAGTTGTTGATTATGCGATACACAGGGCGGTGATGGTGTCTGTGAAACCGCTTATGGTAGTGAGGTCGATAGAACGGGCGATGATGCCGTTTGTAATGCCTGGGCCCAAACCGATAGTGCGGATGATAATGTTGCTTGTAGTGCTTGGGTCCAAACCGGTGTACCGGGTGGTAGTGGTGGTACTTAAACCAATGGCCTCGTTCGTGCTTCCTGTGGTAATGGTGGTCAGAGGGTTTGTTCCATCTTTGCTGATGTTTACCGTGATCATGGTGGCGATGATCACCCCGTCCACCTGCGGCCCATGAATTGCTGTTGAAAGCGAAAATAAGACCAATTAGAGTCAAACCGACAATTATAATTTTCTTTTTCATGGTGAACCTCCTTGGGCTTAAAATTTGCTGCACAGCAATCAAATTTGTTTAATCTCTCAGACGCCGCCGCATTCAGATGGTTTACCAGAAATGCTTTTTTAGGATTAGATGCCAAGGTTGATCAGCAGCCATAAGTCTAAAAAATCTATTTATTACAAGTTATTATCAACACAGCCGCACAAATCAGGCTGCTATTTCACTGCAACGTTTTGCACCCCCAATTGTATGTTCGTATACCCAAATTATGGTTATAAATTACAATTTGAGATTAATTCAGATGATGCTGATCCAATGATTTGCCCCATTCTTTTGCATTGTGTTAGGGAGAGTTTGCTAAGTGTTAGGCCAACACAGGCTCGAACGATTGGACTCGATAATCTTCAAAAGGACGCTATTTATGGAAGCATTAAATTGGGACTTTCCCTATCACTCCCAGCGGATGCCTGTATTCGCGCAAAATGTGGTGGCAACCTCACAGCCGCTCGCCGCCCAGGCCGGGCTTCAAATGTTGCTTAAGGGCGGTAACGCCGTGGATGCGGCCATTGCCGCCGCCATTGCCTTGACCGTGGTGGAACCCACCAGTAATGGAATCGGCAGTGACGCGTTTGCCATGGTGTGGGACGGCAAACAGTTGCATGGTGTAAATGGTTCCGGACGCTCCCCGACTGCATGGAATTTCGACGATTTTGCTAAGTACGAAACGATGCCCCTGGTGGGCTGGGATGCTGTTACGGTTCCTGGAGCTGTGTCCCTGTGGGCGCTGCTTTCCGAACGCTTTGGCAAATTGCCGTTTGATGTACTTTGCGAACCAGCCATCGGTTATGCCCGTGACGGTTTTTTGGTTTCTCCCAAAACGGCGCAACGCTGGCTTTTGGGCCCAGAGCTATATCCGGGATTTCAAGAATTTGCCGCCACGTTTTTACCCTTTGGCAGAGCTCCCCGAACGGGCGAATACTTTCGCTGCCCGGATCAGGCCACAACTTTAGAGGAGATTGCTCGCACGCGCGGAGAATCATTTTATCGCGGTCGCTTAGCGGAATTAATTGTGTCACAGTCGCATCGGCAAGGCGGAAAACTTTCTTTAGACGACTTGGCAGATCATCAAGCAGAATGGGTGTCTCCCATAGCGCAATCATTTAACGATGTAGAGGTGCACGAATTACCGCCCAACACCCAAGGCTTGGCGGCACTGCAAATGCTGGGCATCTTGAATCATACCCATCTGGTGGAGCACCCGGTCGACTCAGCAGACAGTATTCACCTCCAGCTGGAAGCAATGAAGTTGGCCTTTGCAGATCTCACATACTATGTGGGTGATCCGGATACCATGGCGGTTTCGGATGCGGACCTTTCTGATCCATCTTATTTGGCGGCGCGTGCGGCCCAGATTGATCGGCACCGGGCGCAAACGCCTAAATGGGGCATACCCGCCGATCAGGGGACCGTTTATTTAACATCTGCAGATACCAACGGGATGATGGTTTCTTTTATTCAGTCAAATTATCACGGATTTGGTTCAGGTGTCGTGATCAAGGATACCGGGATCAGTCTGCAAAATCGCGGTGCCGGATTTAGCTTAGAGGCGGGACATCCCAATCAGGTGGCGGGCGCGAAACGACCATTGCATACGATCATTCCAGGATTTGTCACCAAAAACGGCCACCCTCTGGTTAGTTTTGGTGTCATGGGAGCCGCCATGCAACCGCAAGGCCATGTCCAAATGATGATCCGGATGTTTGTCTACGGACAAAATCCCCAAACAGCCAGTGATGCGCCGCGCTGGTGCCTAACGGAAGACGGGCAGGTGGCTCTTGAACCGGGATTTGCGCCTGACGTAGTTGATGACCTAAAAGGCCGCGGTCATCGTCTGGTGTTGGATGCACCGGAGTTTGTTTATGGCGGCGCTCAATTAATTGGCCGTTTGCCGGAGGGGTTTGTGGCGGCATCTGATCATCGCAAAGATGGTCAAGCGGTTGGGTTTTAATATTAAAATAAAATTTATATTTAGCTGACAGGCCGTCAAAGACGCCATGAAAAGGGCTATAAGTATAAAAGCCGTTGAAATTTCGCATTCATTCCCATTATGAAATCTATCTGTTCGTTTTATAATGTTTTGACACCTCAATCGGTGTTTTTATTGGATCTTATTTAAAATTTGTTCATGCAGATGGGATCGGTTACGGGTAGTTAGCAGAAACAACTCACAATCCGGACGTTTCTTGATGTCGGCAATCAGTCCATGACCCCTCATGGCAATGGTTGCGACAACATGGATTTTCGAGTTTAACAAATGCGATATAGATCGGCAAAACTGCCGAGAAAAGCATTCCATCTTGCCGATTTCATCGATGATGGCCCAACCGGCGGCGCTTTCCAATTTCAGATTTGTCAGGAACGCCTCAAAACCTTTGACATCCACACCGTATTTGCCCACGCGTTGGCGACCCCTGATACTGGTGTGCGCCAGAGTTGCCCTGCTGCCGTCCAATCCAATCAATTCAAAGCCCTGTCGTACGCCCCGCTGTCTGATTTCACGGGTATAAAAACCCATCAGCGGCGCTGCGGTAATGCCTTCGATTAGTCGACAGATTAAGGTGGTTTTGCCGATGCCCGGCGATCCAGTAATGAGAATGTTCATTGCGGTCTTAAATTTTGCGGCCAGCCGTTCTGCGGGCTTTTGAAAGTCACTAAAACAGCAAATGTTGATTGCCGATTCGCACCCGCTTCAAACCTTGATTATGGGCCACCTGCTGGCAGCGCAAAGCCGATTCTTTGCTGGTCAGCGGCATATCCGCCATATAAAATTGTGGGTGAAACGCGAGCAAACTGTAGGGAATATCAGAATCGAGAGATGCGATCATCCCGGCAATTTGTTCGACCTCCTTTTCGTCGATATACCCGGGAACCAGCAAAGTACTTGCCAGCAGAAGCGGTGGTTCACTGCGCTGTTTAATTGCCGCGGCCACTTGCTTGAAATTTGCAAGGGTTTGTTTATTGGTGATACCGGTTAGAGCTATATGTAGGGTTTCGTCAAACGCTTTGAGGTCAAATTTGATACAACCTCCGGACTCAAGCGCCACATCAATCATACGTGTTAGCAAACGGGGATTCATACTGCCATTGGTTTCCCAACAAATGCGCAATGGACGGTGGGCGTAGCGCTGGCGCGCCAGTGTCGATACTTTCAGGGAAAAAGGCAACTGAGAAGACGGATCTCCACCAAAATAGCAGATGCAGGCCGTTTTGCGGTTAACGTCGTCTACCAGTTGGTCCGCGGAAGTCATTGGCGAATCAAACGTCTCACGTTTGAAGTGCCAGTTTTGGCAAAAGAGGCAGTTGAACGAGCAGGCGTGGAAAAACACCGCTAAGTTGGTATGGCCTCGTTCAGGGCCCTGGCAATTCGCAAATTCCGGATAACCGCTGCCGGTTCCCGCGGGGCATACCCAGTCAGCGACGCAATTGGTGGGTAGCGGATCGTGGTACCATGAAACTTTGCCCTGCGTGGATGAGACGCCCTGCAGACGTCCCTTAACATTATTGCGGACACCGCAATAACCGATCTGTCCTTCTCCAATCACACAGTTATTGACGCAAAGGTCACACGCAATGCCATTGGGGTGACGGGGAGGATCCAGGGACAAATCGAATGGATCACGACTATGCGCATGGGCTGTTCGGATGATTTCAAGTGAATCGGAGGGTTGCGTGCGGATACACTGTAAACAGACACCGAGTGCCTTGGCGATTTGATTCGATGTCTTTCTACATAAACGACAATGACCCATAAACCTCCAAGGGGGTAGGTGTCATTTGGCTTTGGGCGCTGGCGATTAAGCGCGTTATTTAAGCATCTTTTTCAGAACTCAGATCACAGGTAGAAACCGGGCAATCCTGACCCAGTATAGCCATACCATTACCTAATTCATGATGAATCTCGCGCAGTTCCTGAAGGGATGGATAAATACGATCGAATTCTTTCAAATGCAAACTATCAATTTGCTGGATCACATTATTAAGGCGCTGCCGCCACCCGGCGAGTTGTTTTTCAACTGTGTAACAATACAGATCCGTTTTCATTAGAGCAAAATCCTTTCCGCCTCCACAAGCGTCGCTGCCATATCGGCCGCCGTTACACATCGTGTTGTATTTTCCATAAGACCTTGTCAGCTTTGTATAAAATTTGCTGGAAGCCGACGTTTATCTCCCATACAAAATTAGAATAGGAACCGGGCGAAAGGTTGTCAATGAAAGGTCGGTTAAAATACCTGTGGGTGTGCAAACGCTTGCTGGAAAAGGATTGATAAATTTTTGGCGGTTAAATCGGTTTACGTTTCAAAATGATCTCGTGATAATCGATGAATTCCAGAATAAATTCTTGTTCAATTTCACCCTTATTGTAAAGGGTGAAAGAAAACGGTTCTGTTTGTTGTTCCAAATGGGGATATTCATTGTTGTAAAATCCGGTGGAATTGACCGGTTGCCCGTCAATGGCCACCAGATAACCCTGAAACTCAAGTTCACCACAGATGATTCCAAGACCCGAATTCTTACTGTCATCTTCCAGTGCTTCAAAGATATCCTGAATATTCATTAATGATCCTCCACTGTCGAAAAAACCGATGCCGTCACAAGCCGATATTTTGCGATGCTGCCACACTAGCATTAAATCACATGCCCCAATAATTGCAAGTATCTAATGAATAGCATCTGAGCTGATCCGCTGAGGTCGTAAGCGCCCCTCTGCGCACTGCGAGCCTGTAATCAGGTTTAGGGTTCCATGTAGGACTTAAGTAGTGCCAGCAAAAATTCCCAAATTCGGCCAACAGAGGGTATATACAATTTTTCCTCCGGTGAATGGGGATTTTTAATGGTTGGACCCAGCGATATGATATCCATATCCGGTATCTTAGCGCCGATCAGACCACACTCCAAACCGGCATGGATAATTTCTACCACTGGTTCGCGCTTATTAAGGCGCGTGTATAGGTCGCGGCATCGCTGCAGCAGCGGCGAAGACATGTTGGGTTGCCAGGCGGGATAACTGTTTTTGTGGGTCGTTGCGGCACCCGCTAGGGCGGCGATAGCATCGACACGATGATTGATTTCAGCCAGTCGCGACATTACCGAACTGCGCTGACTGGTTTGTACGACCAAATGATTTTTTTCAAGGGTGATGGTTGCCAGATTATTGGACGTCTCCACAAGTCCCTGCACATCGGCCGACATCGCCGCCACACCATGGGGCAACGCTAGCAACAGGTCGATAATTTTAAACGTCGATTCGGCAGTGATGAATGGTTGATCGGTATCTGGCGGCGGAATACTTTCCAGGGTTAACTTGATGGAGGGGTCGGAATGTTGGTGCTCGGTTTGCACCTGGTCTTCAAAATCGCTAATCATATCCGTTAATTTATTTGACTCCATGGACGAGCATGCAAAAATGGCCTCGGCATCCCGGGGGATGGCATTGTGGGCGCTGCCACCCTTAATGGAGATTAGTTGTAGTGGCGCCTGCTGTCTGATCAACTGTAATGCGCGTGCCACGATTTTGTTGGCGTTAGCAAAATGCTTGTCAATATCGATGCCGGAATGCCCGCCATGCAGTCCAGCGGCCGACAAACGATAGCAATGCGCTGGAAGGCTGTCATTCGTATAAACCAGTGGTAACTGAATGCGAATATCTTCTCCGCCTGCGCATCCCACCGTAAAAACCCCCTCATCTTCTGAGTCGAGATTTAACAGGATGCGTCCCGTGATCAAATCCGGGTCCAGTTTTTGCGCACCGGTCAGACCGGTTTCTTCATCTACGGTAAACAGCAATTCCAAAGGAGGGTGTTCAATCCGGTTATCATCGGCCAGTGCCAGCGCCATGGCAATGGCAATGCCGTTGTCGGCACCCAAGGTGGTGTCTGTGGCCGTAATCCAGTCGCCGTCATAAACGAGGCGGATCGGATCGGATTCGAAATTGTGTTGGGACGTCGGCGTTTTTTCACACACCATGTCAAGATGTCCCTGCAACACAACAACCGGCGCTTTCTTGTCTCCAGCAGTGGCGGGTATGCGGATAACCAGATTGCCGGCTTTATCGACGGAATAGTTAAAACCCTTATCGTCGGACCATCGTTTGATCCAGTCTGCAATTTGATGTTCTTTTTTGGAACAGCGAGGGATGGCGCTTACGTTTTCAAAGTATTGAAGAATCGGCTCGATTTGATTTGTCATGCTGATGTCCTCCTTTAAAAAGATTACTTATACTAAGACAGTCTATATTATCGCGTCAACGGGCGTTTCGTGCCAACGAGTATCCGGCAGGCAGGGCAGGTATTTGTATTGCTTCTGAAACACCTTTTGAAATTGCTTGACAAGCTCTGGTTGATATGAATAAGGTAGCCCCGAATAATTGAGACCAAGTATAATTTTTAAACTAATGAACCTATTGATCCTACATACGAGTAATAGCTGGTGCTGGTGGTGGCAAAGCCTCTGGAAGGGGTGTGCCCTGCGGTTTATAGCGCCATAGAACCATAAACAACAACGACGTTACCGACCGTGGTCCCCAAAGGTCACGGTCTTTTTTTGATTATTAAGGGCTGTGACGATGTCACCACAGCCCTTTTTTAGTTTGAAATGATTAACGCTGAAATGATTAGCGTTTATCGTCGCCAAACAAAACTTAAGAGGAGGATAGGATATGTTAATTGTAATGGAACAACAAGCGTCTCAAGAAAGCATCGAAGGCGTCATCGCGGCCATTGAGGCCAGGGGACTCGAGGCACGGCCGATTCCCGGTGGCGAACGGATCGCCATCGGTGTGCTCAAAAACAAGGGGCCGGTTGATGCTGCAGCCTTTTTGGGACTCAAGGGGGTTAAAGACGTAATCCCCGTCACCCGGCCTTATAAGCTGGTCAGCCGTGAATTTCAGCCGGAAGATACCCGGATTCAAATCGGCGCTATAACGATCGGATCGAAGGAACTTACGATCATGGCGGGGCCCTGCGCCATTGAAAGTGAGGCGCAAGCTTTGACTATTGCCCAACATGTTAAACAGGCGGGTGCCCAAATGTTTCGTGGCGGGGCGTTTAAGCCGCGGACATCGCCGTATTCATTTCAAGGTTTAGGAGAAGATGGATTGAAAATTTTAGCTAAGGTACGCGCTGAAACCGGTATGCCGGTGGTAACGGAAGTAATGGATTTGGCAACTTTTGACCTGGTGGAAGAATATGCTGATATGATTCAAATCGGCACGCGCAACATGCAAAATTTTAGTTTGCTGCGCCGGGCCGGCCATGCGTCTAAACCGGTTCTGCTCAAACGCGGTATGGCCGCTACCATTGATGAGTGGCTCATGGCGGCTGAATACATTTTAGAAGGGGGCAACAGCGCTGTGATTCTCTGCGAGCGGGGTGTGCGCACATTTGTGCATCACAGCCGCAACACCCTGGACTTATCGGCCGTACCCTATGTCCGTAATGAAAGCCACCTGCCCATCATTATTGATCCCAGCCACGCCGCGGGGCGACGCGACCAAGTTATTCCCCTGGCGCGGGCTGCTGTGGCGGTGGGTGCCCACGGCCTGATGGTGGAAGTGCATCATGAACCGGATAAAGCGCTCAGCGACGGGGCCCAATCATTGTACCCTGAACAATTTGGGATGCTTTGCCGAAAGGCGTTTGCCATTTCTGATTTGATGCATACAAACGATGCCAGCATCAGGCGCCTAGCGGCCGTTACGTCATCCAGCGTTTGAATAAAGTTGTAATCTTATTCGTGGTGCTTGAGCCCATGGGCTTCTTTGAATTCGTGCCATTCATCGTGATCAACGGCACCGTCTTGGTTTAGATCTAAAGCTTTATAAACGTGTTTGTTGGCATCCGGGAAATAGGCTTGGAACTCTTTCCAACTCACCAATTCATCGCCATCGGTGTCCATGTCTCCGAAATGGGCGTTAAAGGAGGCAGGATCCGGCATCGGTCTGCCGTGATGGTAGGTCTTATCAGCACAGCCAATACTTAAAATTGTCATCAGGGCCACGGCCAACAAACTATGGAGCTGTTTCATAAATTCTTATCCTTCCCTGAGAGTGTTTCCGGCCCGCTTGCCAGCCGGCCGGAAACGGTAAATGATTATTTGTAAATATTTCAGCAAGTATGTAGAGATGCTAACGTTTTTTCAATTTCTTTTGATTTCTAACTTTAGGCGCCTGTCTCTTTTGCAAAAAACCTCTTCGAATAAAATGCCTAAAAATGTTCGCTATTTTTGTCCCAGTTTTTAAATTAGCAAGATAGATTGTAAGCACGAATAGATAACCGACAATACCTGTTTTAGGAGCAAGAAAATTTACAGGGGTGCATTGGTTCATATAACTTTAGGCTGAAATGATACTTGACGTAAGAACGGATAACAATATGCAGAATCTAAAACGTGTATTCTTTGGTTCGATATTTTTGACGGCTATCGTTTTAGCGGGATTAACCAGTGGTTATCTGAAATTTGGCGAGACCGCCATGGCGGCATCTGAGTCAGAAAAAGCTGTTTTCAACCAGCGAAAACGGTTAGCAAATACTTTTGGTGATTATTATGCACATCGAACAAGTCTTTTTGAAAAACTGCCCAAATCGAACGATAACATCATTTTTTTGGGCGACAGCCTGACGGATCATTGTGAATGGAGTGAGCTTTTCCAAAATATACGGTTAAAAAATCGGGGTATCGGTGGGGATACTACCGGCGGGCTATTGAATCGATTAGATGATATTGTTGCTTTTCAGCCACAGAAACTTTTTATCATGATTGGCATCAATGACTTATTAAAAGGCCTTGCGGCAGAGCGAATTTTAGCCAATTATCGCAAGATTATTGAGTTGGTTCAGGAACGCTCACCGAATACAAAGCTTTATCTGCAAAGCGTATTGCCGGTGAAACAGTCGCTTTACTATGGGAAAAAAACCAATGATGAGATACAAAAGTTAAATGGTCAACTTTTAATTTTAAGCAGAGAGCTCAATGTTGAATTCATCGATTTACATGCCCAATTTGTAGATCCAACGGGGCAGTTAAATTCACGTTACAGCCGTGATGGTCTGCATCTAAACGGCAGCGGATATTTGCTTTGGAAAAATGCCATCGAAAAATACGTGAACAATTGAGCCTTATTATTTTCAAAGGCAGACGTTTCCTGTTCATAGCCGCCCGTTATAATGCATCCGGATCTTAAACGGCTTGAGCACGTTTCACCACCAAAAAATGATTTTTTTTTAATATCAATATTATCAAATTTTTGTTTTTTAAGTTGCAAAGTCTTTCATTATTGATACAAAAGATGCTTTATTATTTGATGGAAATCGGGGAGTCAAATTATGGGCGTATTTTACATAGATGGTGAATTTGTGCCCGCTGAAAAAGCGGTGCTTCCGGTCAACGATTTGGCGGTCGTGCGCGGTCTCGGGGTCTTTGATTTAATGCGCACCTACAACGGTAAACCTTTTTTTTTAATGGAGCATCTCGAACGTTTGCAACGTTCGGCTGATCGAATCGACCTGACGTTGCGGTGGTCGTTAGACGAATTGGCTGATGTTGTGATGCAGACCTTGAGCCGGAATTCCTATGCGGAATCGAACATTCGTGTAGTGGTTACCGGCGGTTCCAGCAGCGACTTTATCACCCCTGATGGGCGTCCGCGGCTTTTGGTTTTGGTGACACCGCTGCCGCAATTACCCGGCTGGTGGTATACCGATGGTGCTAAAGTTATTACTTTTTGCACCCGACGCAGTCTTACCGGCACCAAAAGTATCAACTATATCCAGGCGACCATGGCGTTGCGCCAAGCACGCCAGGCAGATGCCGTTGAAGCTGTTTACAAAGATTCCGATGGATATATTCAAGAAGGCACCACCACTAATGTGTTTGCATTTATTGATGAAAAACTGGTGACACCGGGAGGAAGAATTCTTTCCGGTATTACCCGCCAGGTAGTGTTAGATTTAGCCAAAGATCATTATCCCATCGAGTTTCGCGATATTTCCGTAGATGAATTTTTAAAAGCCCATGAAATTTTTATCACCGGTACCAGTAAAGGTTTGTTGCCGATCGTCCAGGTAAACGAGACCATTATCGGTGACGGCAAGCCCGGCAAACATACCCGCAAATTGATGCAATTGCTAGAGGAATTGGTACAACTTCAATTCGGTTGTTCGGCGGTATAAGAAACCCCCAAAAATCCCACTAATGAGTTAATATTTCCCATAATTTTGTGCGCTAAAACAAAATGGCCGAAACTATCGATAACATTGCGGCTATGCATGCGTCTGCGGGCGGAGTAGCAACGGGACCCAATACACTGACAGAAAGGTATGCCGTTCGTTCCTATGAGGTGGACATAAACGGGCGTTTGTCCATCTTGGCGATATGCAATTTTATGCAGGACGCGGCCAGCAAACATGCCCAGGCGCTGGGTGTCGGCATTCGGGATTTAATGGCCGACAATCACACCTGGGTGCTTTCACGTCTGGCAGTGAGGATGACTGGCTATCCTGTCTGGCAAGACCAGATTCAGGTATCCACGTGGCCCACCGGAGCGCAGCGACTTTTCGCCCTGCGTGATTTTGAGATCACCAATACCCGTAATCATGTAATCGGTGTGGCTACATCGGCCTGGTTGGTGATTGATAGCCAACGACGAAGACCGGTGCGGATCAGCCCGTTTATTAATAAATTGAAACCGGTTAAAGACCATCGTGCGCTAGTGTCGTCTCTGGATAAACTGCCGCCCATAAACGACTATGACAACGTTCGCCATTTCCATGTGCGCCACCGGGACCTTGATTTGAACCAACATGTCAATAACGTCAGCTATATCGAATGGGCCTTGGAAAGTCTGCCGCCGAATATTCTTACCGATTCGGTTCTTTGTGAACTGGAAATCAATTACTTAGCCGAGGCATTTGTCGGCAATGGTATCCAATCGATTTGCACATGTATGGATGCCAAATCCAATACGTTTCAGCATCGCATCGCCCGCATTGAAGATGATCAAGAACTTGTTCGTGCCCAAACCCGCTGGTCATTAGCTTCCTAACGCTGTAAAATTGCCGATATCCGCTTGACACCCAATGATCGGCCGTCGTCATCTGTCAAGTTGTTACCCTAACTCGGTACAAGTCTAAAAACCCGTGCAGACTTCACCCTGAATCGATTATTTCAAATTGCGAAAGCCTAAATGATGTATACATTTAGTGGCGATATCGGCACGCAATGCGTTTGAAATGGTTGCGAAAAGTTCGGAATATCAGAGCCGCATAATCTTGATGATCGCCGAGTTGAAAGGAAGGCCACGTGTATTTAGCACGTCAATTGATCAATGGTAAGATTCACTTTTTTATCCGGGAATCCTACCGGCATGACACGGTTTATCGCAGTCGCAATCTCTTTGATTTGGGAAACGATCCACGCGATTTCATTATCTACCCGGGCAGGAATAGCTTTTACATCGATGAAACCGTGGAAGACGCACTGGCATCACAGGATATTGAATCCGACCTGGATGAACTGGAAGATATATTTTGGCCCTTTTTAAAACTTGATGTCCAAAGAGCCTTGGAAACCTTTCGACATAAATCCCAGCGTCGCGGTCTTCGAGGCAAAATGAGCGCTGAAGAAAAAAAGGCAATTCAAGCGACGGTGCACCCCTTTGACAAAAGGCGCATGCATTATTTGCGGCTAGGGGCACCGCGTCAGGGCAATATTGTTCGTACCCCCGCATCGGTTCTGCGAGTACTGACACATAAATCGCGTGATGAAATCGAGCAGAATTTTTTGCAAATGGAAGCGACGCTTTTGAAACCGCCCGATATCAAGACTTATGTCTATATTATTTTTGATATTCAACGGTTTTTCAAAAAGGTGTTTGCCAGCGAAAAACCCTATATGCTTGATCAAGATGACGTCGATAACTTTTTTTTAGATGAAATCTGCAAACTCAATCGGGATACTTCTTTTTGGGCGGGTGAAACCGAACGCACATCACTGCACGATTATCTGGTGCGTTATCCGATCATGTTTTTTGACTATGGGTACGGACCGGGCGCAACCATGCAGGATTACATTCGCGATTTTATGCGCCGACACCGCTTCTATCGGCCCTTAACGCCCAAGCCGACTTTTAGTTACGCAGAGGCCGCGAAAGTTTTTGATATCGCCGCCGACACTTTGAAAGATATGTCGCACCAAGAATTAACACGATTATACCGGCGCCGCGCCCATGAACTGCATCCGGATGTCGGCGGTGGCCATGAGGATTTTTGCAAATTAACCGAAGCCTACAAATCCATGATTCAAAAGAAAAAGGTTCCGCATTAACCAATGCAATCCCAAGCTATTCGAATTAAAGGCGCCCGCCAGAATAACCTCAAAAATCTGGACATCGAGATTCCGCTGCATCAATTGACCGTGATTACCGGAGTCAGCGGGTCGGGCAAATCATCTCTGGCGTTTGACACGCTGTACGCTGAGGGCCAACGCCGTTATGTCGAAACCTTCTCACCTTATGCCCGCCAGTTCATGGATCGCATGGATCGGCCCCGGGTAAAAAGCATACAGGGGATTCCCCCGGCAATCGCCATTGATCGTAAAGATCCGGTGCGCACCTCACGATCTACGGTGGGCACCATGACCGAGATAACCGATTACACCAAGCTGTTGTATCATCGCCTGGCACAATTGCATTGTCGCCAATGCGGCCAACCGGTGCATTCGGAAACACCCGGCCATGTCTGGCGGCAACTGAAATCCGAAGCGCCCGGAACCCAGGCAATTATTACATTTCCCTTTGCGGTGGGCGACCTCAATGCGGCCCAGGTCCGGCAAACCTTGATGCAGTTAGGTTTTGACCGGATTTATGCCAGCTTTGGCATCAAAACGCTAGCCGAATGGCAACCGACCCCCCGCCAGAATAAAATTCAGGTGATTACTGATCGGGTAATGGTGAGGCCGCGTGATCGCAGCCGAATTATCGATTCATTGGAACTCGCTTTTCGATTCGGTGAAGGCCGTCTGGATGTCTGGCTGCCGCCCGATCGGCGCTTAGCGTTTAGCAATACCCTGGCATGCGCCGCCTGCAAAATTGATTATCCGGATCCCATACCCAATCTCTTTTCCTTCAATAGCCCTGTCGGCGCTTGCGATACCTGCCGTGGATTTGGCCGAACCATCGACATTGACCTCGATTTGATCGTTCCCGATGATCGTCTGTCGATAATGGAGGGTGCGGTCAAACCGTTCGGTGTCCCGGATAACGGCCGCATGGAATTTGAAGATCTGATCGACTTTTGTCACCGCAATGCTATTCCGGTTGACAAGCCGTTTCGACGGCTAAAAAAGAAAGATCGACAGGCCATTATCAATGGAACAGAGGACTACTATGGTATCCGCGGATTTTTCCGGTGGCTGGAAACCAAGACCTATAAGATGCCGGTGCGGGTGTTTTTAGCCCGTTACCGCGCCTATAAAACTTGTAAAGATTGCGGTGGCACGCGATTCAAAGCCGATACCCGGTTTTATAAACTCAACCGTTTGACCATCGATCAGGTGTATGCGCTCAATGTGGCCGAAGCGTTTGATTTTGTAAATCACATCCAGATCCCAGCGCATGATGACGCCAGCAGCCTCGTTTTGGATGAAGTTCGCCAACGGTTGCGCTATTTGATCGATGTGGGTTTGGGTTACTTAACCCTTGATCGACAATCCCGCACTCTTTCCGGCGGTGAAGTTCAGCGCGTGGCCCTGGCCTCCGCCCTGGGATCCTCGTTGGTCAATACGCTGTACATCCTGGATGAGCCGAGTATCGGACTGCATCCGCGTGACAATCATCGGTTGCTGCGCATTTTAAAAGGTTTGCGTGATATCCATAATACGGTGGTGGTGGTGGAACACGATTCCGACATCATCCGCGCCAGCGATTATATGCTGGATATGGGGCCTGCCGCCGGCGAAAACGGCGGCCAGGTTATGTATGCCGGCCCCACCAGCCAAGTTGACGGTTCCCTGACCGGTCAATATTTAAAAGGTCAACGAAGCATCGCCGTGCCCGACAAACGCCGGCGTCCACGAAGCAAAGCATGGCTAACAATTCAAGGGGCTCACGAACACAATTTGCAAAACATTGATGTGGCCGTTCCTTTGGGGTTGTTTGTGTGTCTGACCGGCGTTTCCGGTTCCGGCAAATCAACATTGGCCGAAGATATTCTATACAAAGCCGTCAAATGGGCCAAAGGCGATCCCCAGGGGCGTCCCGGGCCCCATCAGTCCATTAAAGGCTTGGCTTGCATTGCCGATGCCGTCCTCGTTGACCAGCGTCCGATCGGGCGAACACCCCGTGCCAATTTGCTCACCTACACCAAAGCCCTTGATCCCATCCGCCGCCTTTTCGCAGAAACGACCGGCGCCCGCAACAAAGGGTACGGACCCGGTTATTTTTCGTTCAATGTTTCCGGGGGGCGTTGTGAAGCCTGCAAAGGCGATGGGTTTGAAAAAGTAGAGATGCAGTTTTTATCAGATGTATTTATCACCTGCCCGGCTTGCAACGGTCGCCGTTTTAAAAAAGAAGTACTGGAGGTCAAATACGAAGAACACAGTATTTACGACATATTAACTATGACAGTGAATCAGGCCTTGGAATTTTTTAGCACGCACCGGCCCATCATAACCGCCCTGCAGCCTTTGAAAGACGTCGGGCTTGGTTATATGCGCCTGGGCCAGCCGATCAATACCCTTTCCGGCGGTGAAGCCCAGCGATTGAAATTATCCCGGTATATCAAAGCGGGAAGCGGCAAT
>JASJAZ010000179.1 GCA_030066785.1 Desulfobacterales bacterium
AATAGCGTGCTTTTTTCGGGTGTCAAACCGGCACTCAGCCAATCGATCATCATCTCTTTAACATACCCCATAATGTTGCCGGGATTTTCGTAATCACTTGTCAGTGCATGCCAATCGGCGATGAAGAAAAAACATTCGTACTGGTCCTGCATGTCAACCCAATTGGCTAGGGCTCCGTGCAGATTTCCCAAATGCAGGGGGCCGGTCGGTCGCATTCCGCTTAAAACGCGCTTTTTTTTTACCATTCAGCTTTCTCCCAATAAATAACTTTTAAATAACTTAAAAATTGATTTAAAGTTCAATATATTAAAATTTACGAACATAATGCTGAATAAATTTCAGCTCTTCTTCGCGTGTTTTCAATTTTCCGTTTAGTTTGGCATCCAGCACCGTTTGCAGGATCTCACGATAAACCGGTCCGGGCTCGACTCCCAACGATTTAATATCGCGTCCTTTTACGGCGATTTGCATATGCCGCAGCCTGGTAACGTACTTCGAAATGGCCTTTTTCACTTTTTCTTTGCGGGCGGCTGCCATCATATAAAGAATCAGTTCGGTGGAAAACGGTGCTAGCCGCTTGAAAAGCGTGCTGTTTTTTACCGGTAAATGTTTTTCCAGCCCATAAAGGCATCTTTCCGCTTCAAACCGCGTGCGTGTCAAAATGTTGTGAAAACGCGGCGGCAACTCCAGGCGTTTATTGATTTCCTCTACGGTTTCCCGATTGCACGAGCGGATCAAGGCTAAAAAATAAACGGTCCACCTCTTATAAGATTCCTCTAAGAAAAGCAAATCATACCATGACAATACCTTTTTCACGGAATATAAGAGGGCAACGATGTCTTTATTGAGAACAATGGAAGGGTGTATAACGGATAACAAGTTGTAATCATGTAATCTTTTTAACGAGGCAATTGGATTTTCTTCTTCAAGAATTAAACGCATTTCATTGAAGACGCGCTTTCCGCTGAGTCTTTTAAAAAAATCCATTTTTACGGAATTTTCGATGAGCCCCGTTGTCAACTTGCCGATGGTAAAACCGAATCGCTGTTCAAATCGAATAGCACGAAACACCCGGGTGGGATCTTCCACAAAGCTTAAATTGTGGATAACACGGATGACTTTTTCTTTAATGTCTTTTAATGCTGAAAAAAAATCGATAAGGGTTCCAAATTTATGCGGATTGAGCCAAATAGCCAGGGTATTGACCGTAAAATCGCGCCGGAACAAATCGAGTTTGATCGAGCTCATTTCAACGTCCGGCAAAGCGGCCGGAAATTTGTAGTATTCAAGCCTTGCCGAGGCAACATCTATTTTAAAGCCATCGGGGAAAATAATGACGGCAGTCCTGAATTTAGCATGCGTATGAAGGTGGGTGCCTTCGATTTTAGCAAATTCTTTGGCAAAGGCGATACCATCGCCTTCAACCACAATATCGATATCTTCGTTGGGACTATATAGAAACAGATCGCGCACAAAACCGCCAACCACATAGGCGTTGCAGCTAATTATTTCAGCGACTTCACCAACACGTTCTAATATATGCATTAACCGTTGGGGAATCCGTTCCTTCATAAATTTAAGAACGTGCCTGGTTCGGGCCAAGACAGGGGTTTGGTGAGGGTCAGGCGAATCTTGGTTTGTCAGCTGAGACTGTCGCACCAATATATTCAACAAGTCGGTACGGGTCACAACCCCCACAACTTTGTGTCCCTCTATTACCGGCAAGATGCGTTGTTTGTTGCCGATGATTTTCTCCTGCACCTCGGAAAGGTCAGCCTCCGGTGTTACCATGGTCATTTCGGTTGTCATGTATTCCCGGATGGCCACATGATCCAATTGGTGGTAAAGCGCTTTTTCAATGACCTGTCGGGTAATGTAGCCGACCAGCGTATTCTCTTTGCCTTTTATGGGGGCACTATCCGTGACCAACAGGGCATTGATGTTATAGCGTGTTAATTGAGTATTGGCTTCTTTGCAGGTGACATCGGCCTCAATCATGATAGCCGGCGCGGACATCAAATCCTTGGCTTTGCGCCAGGACCTGATGCGCGCATATAAGATATCAATTAATTGGTGTTCGGTTTGAACCAAGGTTTTTTCTTTAATCGTTGCCGCTGCCGCAAATGTATGGCCACCGCCACCCATCTGGGCCAATATATCGCCGACGTCGACTTGCGGTATTCGGCTGCGTGCAACAATATAGATTTTGTTGGCCATGCGTGCGATGGCGAATATAGCGTTCATATTTTCCATTTTAATCAGTTTGTGCACTAGGAAAGCAAAATCGGCGATGTAGTTTTCAACTGAGACCGTGGTTATAAGCACCTCAACCCCATTAATATTGTAATGCACGGCGGCCTGAATCATTTCATTTAATAGGGCTACTTGCTTGGGGCTGATTTCGCGAGTGATGAGATCTGAAACGACATTCAAGTTTGCGCCTTTGGTCAAGAGAATAGCGGTGGCTTCCAGGTCGCTGGCGGTTGTGGAGGTAAACGTGAACGAACCGGTATCTTCATAAATACCTAAACACATAACAGTGGCTTCTTCGGGGGATATTTCAATTCCTTTTGATATGATCAATTCAGTTAATATGGTGACCGTAGCACCGGTTTGGCGGATAACTTCGTAATGGCCTTTTATATCGCTGGCCATATCCGGGTGATGATCAAATAAATGAATTTCGATATCAGGAAAATCTAACAAGGCCGCTAATTTGCCGATTCGATTGGCCTGACGGGTATCCACCACAACCAGACGACTGACCAAGCTAAAATCGATATCTTTAACCTCGGCCATGTTAAACAGGTAGGCGAGCGAATTGATGAAAAAGTTTCTCAGATTTTTTTCTTGAGAACCTGGAAATACCACCAGTGAATCTGGGTAAAGCTTTTGAGCAGCCAACATTGAAGCCACGGCGTCAAAATCAGCATTAATGTGAGTGGTAATCACCGTTAACTTTTTATTATGCCTGTTTTGTTGACTTACCATTACATTCCTTGTTGACAGCCCATAATTTTATTTTGGCAATGATTCTTTTGACTGCCAAGGTATTTAGGTCACAGGGGCAACCTCATTGGTGATTTAAACCAAAAAAAAATCAAGGTAAATTATGTGATCCCGTGGCGTTCATTGCCGCGATAAGGCCAATCAAGATTTGGGTTTAAAACGCATAAATATTTTAAATCAATGAAGAAAATCTTAAAGTATTGTTGTTTCACGCCGATTATGATACTTATATATTTAGATTTATTTCTGAACATCATTAATTTTATAACGACAACCTTGCTGATATTTTACACGCAATATATTGGGTCGACATTTTCAGTTTCTTTGACATTTCTTAAGCTGTCAAATCAAATTTTTAAACAAATTATATAAGTTGCAAAGATCCCATTTATTAGGGGGAGGATAATCATGCCGGTTTATCAATGGCAAGGTAAAAACAGGAAAAATGAAGTCCAAAAGGGGGAAATGGATGCCCCCAGTGTGGATGTGGTCCGCAATAATCTGGCCCGTCTGCGAATTAACCCCACCAAAATAAAGAAAAAGCCGAAAGATCTGTTTGAAAATATTTCATTTCTGCAACCGAAAGTCACCGAAAGAGATATCATCTTATTTGCCCGACAGTTTTCGACGATGATCGATGCCGGCCTGCCCATTATTCAATGTATCGATATTCAACAGCAACAGCAAAAAAACCCCACTTTCAAAAAAATGCTGAAAAATATTAAGGAGTCGGTTGAAAGCGGAACCACCCTTGCGGATGCATTAAAAAAATATCCAGATACCTTTGATGATTTATTCGTGAACATGATCGCGGCGGGTGAGGCAGGCGGTATTCTGGATACCATTTTAAGGCGTTTGGCAGCTTACATGGAAAAAGCCTCTAAACTTAAGAAGAAAGTAAAAGGGGCCATGACTTATCCTATTATTGTGCTGATTGTTGCCGTATTAGTCGTCGCGATTATCCTTGTGTTTGTCATTCCGGTTTTTCAAGAGATGTTTAGCGAAATGGGCGGCCAATTGCCTGCGCCCACGCTTATGGTTATTGCACTAAGTAATTTTGTAAAAAGCAAAATTCTTTACATCATGGTCGCTGTGGCGATTTTTATATTCGCATTCCGGCATTTTTATAAAACTGAAAAGGGTAGGGCAGTAGTCGATGATGTCTTATTAAAATTACCAGTCTTTGGTCTTTTATTGCGAAAAGTGGCAGTCGCCCGTTTTACAAGAACCATGGGAACGATGTTATCAAGCGGTGTTGCCATTCTCGAAGCACTGGATATTGTGGCCAAGACCGCTGGCAACAAAACGATTGAAAAGGCGGTTTATAACGTCAGATCCGGTATCTCAGAAGGGCGTACCATGGCCGATCCGCTTTCGGAAAGTGACGTGTTTCCCTCCATGGTTTGTCAAATGATCGCAGTCGGAGAATCGACAGGTGCACTTGATGCAATGCTTGAGAAAATTGCGGAATTTTATGATGAAGAAGTTGATCAGGCGGTTGAAAATTTAACTTCCATGATAGAGCCTTTTATGATGGTGTTTCTCGGTGCTACGATTGGTGGCTTGGTTGTATCGATGTACCTGCCGATATTTAAAATGGCGGGCATGGTTGCCCAATAGCTTATGTGCCGATTAGATGATGATCGTAAGATCCTTTGTGTTGTGCCTGATATGCTCTAACAAATTGATATTATAAGTTAAATTGTTGATTGAATAAATTAAACCTGCAATAGGTATATAAAAATACAACGAGTGATTACTACTGTGGGTAATTAGAACAGGCTCTATGGACAGCAAGTGGTTATAGGCCTTTCGTTCATGTCATGCGTGCTGCACGTTGAGCCGTGTTGCATTAAAAAATTTCACTGATCCTCTTAATGGCATTACTCTTTAAATCTTCCCCGCCCCAAAATCAGCATTTCGAAGAAATTGAAAGTGATTTTTATGACCGCTTGAAGTGGTTAATGTTTTTTCGAGTTCTTTTTACGCTGCTGCTGCTTGGATCAACAATAGCTTTGCAAATCAGTGAAAGTGAATCCATCCTATCGTATTCACTTTTGATTCTATACGGGCTCATTGGCGGCATTTTTGGGTTATCCATCGTTTACTCGGCACTTTTCAACCGCATCCGGCGTAAATTGATCTTTGCCTACATCCAAATTGCTTCCGATACAGTTGTCATTACGTTTATCATCTTTGTCACCGGTGGTTTTTCCAGCGTTTTCTCGTTTTTATACCTGGTGGTTATTGTCTATGCGAGCATGATCCTTTTTACCAAAGGAAGTATGCTCATGGCTGCGCTGTGCAGCATTCAATACGGTATTTTAATCGATCTGGAATATTATGGGATTCTTGCCCCGTTCATGGCGGATGGGAGTTTAGCAGCATCTGGTTATGATTGGCGCCACGTGCTTTACAAAATCGTCATCACGATGGCCGCCTGCTTTGCGGTGGCGTATCTGAGTAGCTTGCTGTCCGAGCAAGATCGCAAAACCAAACGAGAGTTGCGAAGTATGGAAGATCATGTCAAGCGGGTCGACAAGATGGCGGCGGTCGGCGAAATGGCTGCCGGTCTGGCCCATGAGATCAAAAACCCATTGGCATCACTAACCGGATCGATTCAAATACTAAAAGAAGATATCCCATATAATCCCGACCATGATAAGCTAATGCAAATCGTTTTGCGTGAAGCCGATCGGCTTAGCTCCCTGGTGACTAACTTTTTAATGTTTGCCAAACCACCGATCGGATCCTCTGAGGCGATTGAATTGAGTCAGGCCTTGGAGGAAACGGTTAAATTATTTCAAAATGATACGAATTGCGGGGGGCGCCTTACCATACGCAAGGCATTAATGCCCGATATCTGGGTTGCGATGGATTCCGCCCACCTGCGCCAAATTTTCTGGAATCTGCTATTAAATGCTGCGGAAGCCATTAAAGGGGATGGCAATATTGATTTACGCATGGTCGCCAGCAAAGATCATTTTGTTAATATTGTGTTTTCTGACGATGGCAGCGGTATTGCGCCCGATGTGATTAAATCAATTTTCGATCCTTTTTTTACCACCAAACCAAACGGTACCGGTCTCGGACTATCGATCATACATAGTATTGTTGAGTCATACGATGGCCGACTGTATGCTGAAAGCATAGTCAATCAAGGTACCACTTTTACGCTGAAACTTAAACGTATCACCCCGCCAGCTACATCTTGACACTTTTCATCGAAATGCGTTAACAAAACCCTTTTACACCAACAAATAGCTTAGCTTGAAACTAAAATTACAGCGATCGGTCAATATCGTGTCTAAAAAGCAAAAAGCAGAATTTGTGATGAGGCATCAATGTCATTTGAATTTTTTATCAGTGCACGTTATTTGAAAAAAGGCCAAAAGAACCGTTTCATAACCCTGATAATGCTTCTTTCGATTGTTGGAATTGCCGTAGGGGTCATGGCTTTAGTTGTCGTTATTTCGGTTATGGCCGGTTTTGAATCGGACTTGCGCTCACGGATTCTTGGCTCTGAATCTCATATTGTAATTTCAAAAAAAACAGGCAAATTTTTTGCCTCCGCCGATACAGTTAAAGAACTGACCAATGATAAAGCGATCTCAGCTGCGCGTCCATTTTTATCTTCTGAGGTAATATTCCGCTCAGCAAGTAATGTGGCGGGAGGGACCTTAAAGGGAATCCCTCCTCGAACGGCCTTGCAGTTTTCCAATAATATATTTAATCACACCATGGTGGAGCGGTTTATGTCTGAAGCCAACCAATCGCGCATTAACCGAAAGCCGGGCATTATCATCGGAAAAGAATTGGCAAGAAATTTGGGGGTAATAGAAGGCGATCAGGTCGAAGTAATTTCACCTCGAGGAATGGTTTCTCCCATCGGGCACGTACCGAGGATGAAATCCTACGAGATTTTAGGTTTTTTTGAAACCGGGCTTTATCAGTATGATTCAAATTTGGCTTTTAGCAATATTAAGGATGTCCAACGCCTGTTGTTAGCTGCCGGAAATATTTCAGGGATTGAGCTACTAATAGGCGATATATACCAGGCACCCCAATTAGCCCGTAATATTAAAGCGAAATTAGGAACAGCGTATGATGTGCGCGATTGGGGACAGATGAACCGCAATCTTTACTGGGCGCTCAAATTGGAAAAAATTGTCATGTTTATCATTCTGACCCTGATTACGCTCGTAGCAGCTTTTAACATTACCAGCGCTTTGATTATGATGGTCATGGAAAAAACCAAAGAGATTGCAATCTTAAAAACAATGGGTGCTCGCGGTAAAAGTATCCGTAAGATTTTCATGCTCAAAGGTATGATTGTCGGCGTAAGCGGTATTGCCGTTGGTGTTTGTACCGGTTTCTTCCTTTGTTTATTTTTAAAGCAGCACAAAATTAATATTCTCCCAGGCGACATTTATTATATTACGAGCCTGCCGGTTAATATTGATCCCTGGACGTTTATTCTCACAGGTGCAGCAGCTTTGGTGATATGTTTTTTTTCAACGTTGCTACCCTCACATCAAGCCTCAAAATTTAATCCTGTCGATGCTATCAGATTTGGTTAATATGCGTGTAAATAGTTCTGACAATCAATTATCAATGGACCGTAAGGTTGCAGGGAACGATGCGCCATTTTTTGCGGCGGTCAACATCCACAAAAGTTTTAGCAATGCCAAAGACCGATTGAAAGTTATCAAAGGCCTTGATTTTGTCATCGAAAAGGCCGCCAAGGTGGCGATCGTGGGTGCTTCCGGGATCGGTAAGTCAACCTTGCTTCACATTTTAGGCACTCTGGATCGGCCCGATAGGGGGCAACTGCTTTTCAAGGGACAGAATCTGTTTGTTTCCAGTGACGACGAGCTGGCTGGCTTCAGAAACCGCAATGTTGGTTTTGTTTTCCAGTTTCACCATTTATTACCGGAATTTTCAGCCCTTGAAAATACATTGATACCAGGTCTCATTGAAGGCATGAATAGGCCGGATGCCGAACGGATGGCCGCTGAAATATTAATCAGGGTAGGCCTTGAGGACCGTTTGAATTTTAGGGTTAATCGACTGTCAGGCGGCGAGCAGCAGCGGGTTGCACTGGCAAGAGCATTAGTATTGAAACCGGCAATTTTGCTGGCTGACGAACCAACAGGGAATTTAGACAAAAAAAATAGTGAGCAGGTTCACCAATTGCTTGTAGAACTTAATCAAGAATTGGGCATGGCTTTGGTGGTCGTCACCCACAATATGGAGTTGGCTGAACTCATGGCGCACCGGGTTACCATTATGGATGGCAAATTGGCGGTTACGGACTGATTATCAATGCTCAAACGCATTATCTTTGCTTTAGTTTTGTTGACCGGTATATTTCCTCATGCGGTTATAGGGCAGGAAACCGCTCGGGTCATGGTTCTGCCGTTCAGCATCAATGCTGAAGAACAATATAATTATTTAGAGCAAGAAATTCCTAAGGTTGTTAAAGAAAATCTAAAAAGTGAAGGCGCCGTCATTATTGAGCCAGAGAAGCCATTGGAAATTGATCAAATCGATGAAAAAACCATGTTGGATCAGTTTCGCAGTGTGGCTTCGCGTAACGGAGCTGATTA
>JASJAZ010000034.1 GCA_030066785.1 Desulfobacterales bacterium
GTTGCGATTATGAGCATCTCACGCTATGAGAGGTCTGTTCGGTAGGGCAATATTGGATGCGAATCTCTCATTTAGTGAGGCAATTGGATTTATATAGAAAACAAACAGTTACGAAAGAGGTCAAACAATGCCAACAGTTAATTTTTTGAGGGGTGTGCCGGCGGATGAGGCTCTTGAGCCCGTGGCCAAAGCATTGGCTTCCGCCTATGCAGAGATATTGGAAAATGAGGGTGGACAGGTGATTCAATACCAAAGTCCGGGTATTTCTGATTTTTTAGGCTACAATAAGCTAAAAGAGACCATCGGAGAACGTTTTGGCCTAACGGACGATCCGCTAAAACGGATAATTTGCACCAATGGCGGTATGGAAACCTTTTCTTTTGTCCTTAAATCATTGCCTCAAGGAAGCCAAGTGGCAACGGATGCATTGACCTACGATCGGGTTTTGCTGGATATTCAGCGGCATGAACTCAAGTCAATAGGCATTCCGATGGGCGAGGAGGGTTGTGACTTAGATGCGCTGGAGAATATTCTTTCTGAAAATGATATTTCGGTTTTTTATCAGATTGGTTATCATCATAACCCCACAGGATTAACGGTTACAAAAGCCAATATGGAGGCTGCGGCCGCTATTTGTGCCCGTCATCGCGTATTGCATGTTGTGGATATCGCCTATTATGAGCTGCGCTATGACGGCCGCACCAATGAGATGCTTGACCTGGCCACCTTTCCCGAAACTTGCAGTATCGTGGGATCCTTTACCAAAACATTATCTCCCGGAGCCAAATGTGGCTTCGGCATTTTTCCGGAAAAGGTTATTGCCGACCTCAATCCGGTGGTTAGCAATACACGTCTTAACCCCAATTATCCAACCCAGGCCGCCATCAACCGGCTTTTTGCCAGCGGCTTTTATGACCAGAATCTGGATTACCTAAAATCTCTCTATCAGCCCCGGATGCAAGCGACCAATACCGCCCTGGCCAAATATTTGCCTGAGATCAATGTGCCGGAATTAACCGGTGGTTTCTTTGTCGGTCTTTGGCTGAAAGGAATCAGTGATGAAACCGCTTTTATCGAATCCGTCAAGGCCAGGGGGGTCACAATTGCGCCCAGTGCCGTTTTTGCCACCGGCATGAAGGAAGTATATACGCAAAAACACAACGCTTCTTTTTTTCGTTTGACCTTTCCGGCCTACACACCGGAAGAAAACGAGACTGGTATCAAGGCCATCGCTGAGGCCTTCCATGAAATGGGCGCTTAGACGCCAATGCCTTAATAGCTTTAGCCTGTGATTTTATATTATACGCCATCGTTCTTAGGGCGAGATTTCTTATGATGCAATAAAAGCGTAATTTTGGTGATACTTATTGTACTAATCTCGTTGCCTGGCACACATTTTTCATTTTTTGAGTTCTTGCAGGAAGGTTAACGGCTGGCACGAAAATAGAATCGGTTAGAATTTTTCCGTATCCTTAAAGAAATCGCTTATTAACACCACCTTACCATCGGCTATTTCCATGATGGTGACACCTTCATTCTGATACGGCTCCCCTCGGCGGTTTTTTCCGCGATTTTCCCACAGAATTGCCCCTCTATTTTGATCACAAATGGTTTGCTTTACATCAAAAACCAGTTCTGGATACTGTTTAAACAGGATATTAAAAAACCGCGTGATACGATCCCCGCCCACCAATGGTTGTGTTTTGGGAAAGTAAAGCGTGGTTTTCTCAGTTAAAACGGAGCCCATTGCCTTGGTGTCGCGCAGGTTTAACCACTCAAAAAAATCTAGGCACTGGCGCGTTATCGACTTCACAAATATAGCCTCACCTACAGGGATGAATCTTGGGATGTATTTTAGCTAAATTCATTGGCAATTTCATTCTCGACGCCAAAAAGATACGCGATTAGGGCGGTTCGCATCCACATGCCATTTCTTTCCTGCCGCCAATAGACTGCACGCGGATCTTTGTCGACCGCCACCTCAATTTCATAGCGACGCGGCAGCGGATGCATAATGATGCAGTGCGATTGGATATTATCAAGGTGGCTGGCCGTGAAATGAAAATCGGGATATGCATCGGTTTCTTTGGTGGGTGCGGAAGAATATTCTTTTTGTATGCGGGTCATGTAGATGGCATCAACAACGGGCATGATGCTTTCAAAATCATCGGTTTCATAAAATTTAATCGCATGTTTATCTAAAAAGCTTTTAATATCATCGCGCATTTTAAAAATGTCGGGCGCAACAAAGTACAAGGTTACATTTTCATAATTTTTCATCAGATAGCTTAAAGAGCGAACCGTACGCCCCCTTTTTAAATCACCCACCATGGCGATTTTTTTGCCGTCCAAACCACCAATGCGTTCAAAGGAACGCTCCAGGGTGTAGATATCTAAAAGTGCTTGGGTGGGATGTTGGTCGGGGCCGGAACCGCCGTTGACAACCGATACGGGGCGGTTGGTTTGATTGAGAACCCAGGCGGTTTTTTCCGCAAATCCGGCTTCGGGATGCCGAGCGATAATTAAATCCACATAGCTTGCAAAGGTTCGGATCGTATCTTCCGGCGATTCCCCCTTTACCTCCGAACTGGTGGTGGTTCCCCGAATCTCAGAGGTTTTCATTCCCAGGATGTGGCAAGCATTGAGAAAAGAGATAAACGTACGGGTAGAAGGCTGCACGAAATAGAGCATGGCACGTTTATGCACTAACAGGCGACTTAATTTGTCGGACCCCATGCGGGTTTTCGCGAGAATTCGGATCTGGTTGGCCAGATGGCAAATATAATTTAAAAAAGGCCGATCAAATTGCTGCGCAAATATTATATCGAACAGCTTGCGCTCTTTACAAAAAAAGTCAAGCTTATCGCTGACCTCAAGATTATAAAATTCATCCCATCCCTGGTAATTTTGAATGGTTTTTTCTTTATGGTATTCCATATGTCACTCCTCGGTTTAATACCTTTGGGATTGATAACGGCTTTGAATGAAAATCATTTCTGATAGGTACGATCGATATTCGGATCAAGGCGCATATGTCCTTTGACGATTTGGCGGACAAATTTCTGATCAGCCGGACTGAAATCAAATCCGGCAAGTTGATCTGCAGATGCCCAACAGTATTCCGTGTGAGCAACCAAGCGCAAGTTTCCTTTCTCCCAGAAAGCTTGATAGGCAATCAGTTGAATCGTTCCATGGGCATAACGATATATGCATTCACCGAGACACCGGCCGATTGATACCTGAATATTCAATTCTTCTTGCAGTTCGCGTTTCAGACATTCCTGCGGTGTTTCCCCGTCCTTGATTTTTCCGCCGGGAAACTCCCATTTATGAGCGAGATAATCTGTTGCTTTACGCCGAGCAATAAAAATTTTATTGTTTCTGGTGATGATCGCGGCGGTCACTTTTTGCATGCGCAATTCCAAATAGTTCGAACCGTGCTTGATTTTTCACCTAGTGCTTTTGCGATCAGACAGGGTTAGCGCGCCTTGCATCATTAAAAAAAAAGCCCCTTTTCTCTTGCATGAGAAATGGGGCTAAGTCTTTCCCTATCTTCAAGTATCTTTGTAGAAAAGGTCACAAATATTGACTTATTCGGGCAATAGGCAATTTCTTCCAGCTTTGAGCGGGTATGGCGATGAATTGAGAAATGATATTACGGTACTTAAGGTCAGGGGACAAGTTTTTTTTCTAAAATTTTTAGGCCGATCAGGCAATGGCCTTTATAGCGGTTTTCATCGGTTTGGGTGATGTGTTTAATCTCTGTTTTGATAAATTGGACCGGGTTCATCGGATCGGATGAATAATATTTCATGTCCATTATTTGACCGATTTTTAAAAAGTCGAGCAACTCCGATTTTTCCTTTACAAAAATGCAGGCTCCATTTTCAGAGACATCTCTTAATTTGAATTGATAAATCGGCAGGGTTTCAGAAGCCTTAATTTCCACACTGTAAAAGCCTTCGGCATCTTGGCGGGTTTCCACGCGCCGCTCGTTTGGAAAACTAATTACTTTTTCGTTTATCTCCATGCGGTTTCCTTTATCAGTTTTCGATTTTTTTGCTTTACCCTATAACAGTGCACGTTCCATGATGATCGTTGAATCGGTGGCGTGATTGTTATCAACTCTATTTTAAAAATCTCATTTTTTTATAAAAAAATCAAGGAGACGATACGGATCGGAATACGGCGATCAATATGCCTGTCATTTAAAACAATACAGGAAAATAATCTGGCATTTTCCCACGCCGCATCCTGCGGCCTAGCTGAAAGGTCATATTATTCCATGGCCGATGACCGATGCTTGAGTCGCAGAGCAAGTCTTCGCGACATCAGGCTCAGAATTACCAATAAACCGGCGTGGAAAAGGATGATTTGAATCGGCCCTGCACCTAACATGACTCCGGCCCACAGAATCAAGGGATACAACATCAGACGCACGATGCTTTTGAGCCAATGGCTTTCGCGGACATAATCTGCTATAGGCGGGCTATAGCGGTTGTAGCCTTGCGCGATAAGGTTGCCCACGGCATTGGTATACAAGTAGCGGGCCCGAAACTTTTTCAGCAACTGTACATGGCGATGCAGGGGCGAGTCGAATGCGGCCGTGGCAATGAAACAGCCCCCCCCGCCGCCGCCACCGCCACCCCCACCGCTGTCGTTATCCGCTACGGCCTGGGCAGTGGCCGTGACCGTGGATGAAAAGTCCGACGTATTGCCGCCGCGAAACGCCCGGACACGATAGGTATAGGTGGTCTTGTTGGTTAAGCCGGTGTCGCTATAAGAGGATGTGTTTGGGCCAACAGTCGCAATTTGTTGAAAAGCTCCGGCAGGTTCTTCCTTGCATTCGATTTCAAAGCCATCCTCGCCGTGAGAGCCGTCAAACCAGGATAAATCGATACGCGTTTTAGATTTAGTTTTGGCTTTTATGTTAACCGGGGATGCCGGCTTGCCACTGAGACTTAAATAGGCGTTGATGCGACCGCCGGTCAACAATTTGGCGGAAAAACTGGGGCGGCGTTCCACGCCTTGTAAAATTTTTTCCTTTACTTGACTATATGTTTGGCCTGTATTCTGGCTCCAGATCAGAGCGGCCAGCCCGGTAACGTGGGGAGCGGCCATGGAGGTGCCATCCAGATATTGATAGTCGGGAGAAGATTCGGTGTAGCTGTCATCGGCAGCTGTAATGGAGATGTTGTCAATGGTCCAGCCTTCGCGTACATTGCTGCCATCGGTTTCCAATCGAAATCGAAAATAGGCATTCTGGACATCATCCAAGCTTCCCAGATCCACCTCCACATCGACCCAATTTGAGGCCCGGCCGGCGATGCCTGCGCTAAAATAGAAAAAATCTTCGATTAAGACAGATCGCTCCGACCATTGACCACCGCCACCATCGGATGTTTCCACATGTAAAAAATCAGCTTTTGTGATTTGGCCGGTGTTTGGATTGACGACGACCTCTGATTCACCGATTAGCTGGAAAGAGAGCTTGAGACCGTTTTCCGAACTAAAATTTTCTTCGGGTGAGACGGCGGTGATATTCAGATTGTTGGTGTAATTACCAATAGGGCTATCGGTGAGGGCATCGGAAGCAATCGCCCAGGTGCTCTGTAAATTCCAATTAGGCGACCCGCCATCGAAGTTTTCATTATAAATTTTTACCCGATCAAGCTTGGCGCTGTATATGTTGTTGCCCGGCGCAGCCACATCGATGGTGTTGGGACCGTAATTTGAAAAAAAGGCCAGGTTGTCGTTCTGATCGCTGGCCGCTACAGCGATAATATTGTCCAGATCATAGCCGGAAGGATAATGGGGACTGCTATCGGTATTTTTGAAATCATTTCCGGCAGAGGCAATAAAAAGGATCCCGGCATCGCGTGCCCGCACGATCGCTTCTAATTCGAGGAGGCTAAAATTAGAGCCACCATAGCTGGCGTTGATAATTTTAGCGCCTTTGGCAATCGCTTCGTCGATTGCTTCAATGATATCTGCTACAGTTCCTGAGCCGAAGGCATCAAAAGCGCGTAGTGGGATGATTTGCGCGTTCCAGCAAAGGCCGGCAACGGAAGCGCCATCGTTGTTAAACCCACTGGCGGCAATGGTGCCAGTTACATGGGTACCGTGTCCCCGGGAATCCATGGGATCATTATCATCATCAACAAAATCATAGCCGGCAATTATTTGACCGCCTAATTCCGGGTGAGCAGGGTCCACGCCTGAATCGATAACCGCAATTTTGATGTTGCTGCAATTGGTGCGGATATCCCAGGCTTCGGGCGCGTCGATATCGGCATCATCTGTGCCGGAGATGCCTTCAACGGTTTGGCCGGTGTTGTGCAGGCCCCATAAAAATTTGAAAAAATCCTCTTTTGGGGGATTGAAATTTTCAGGAAATTTTTGGGTTGTATTGATGTAGCGATAATAATTCGGCTCGGCAAATTCGACATCGGGATCGGTGCGATATAATTCCAAGCCTTCATCTACCGACATTCGCGATGGCAATTTAACGCGGTCAATATCCAGGTTTTTAAACTGTCGGATGGCGGCAATGCCCCAATGAGCCTTAAAATACTTTCTTGCCGTGCTGCGCAAAGTCGGTTTGTATTTGACCAACAATTCACCGGTGGCATAGGTTTTGTTATCATCGTCGCTGTCATCGGTGTTAGCGCGGGCGGCCAATGGGGCTGCCAGAAGCAAAAGAAAAAACGCCCACAAAAAGATCCAACTGCGTATTTGCCTCAAAATCCGTCCCCTCTATTAGTTGGTTCTGCGTCGGTAATTTGGTTCCGCATGGATGACGCCTTCGTATTCCCGTACCTTTACAATGATGCTATCAATCGATGATTTTCCCATGTTCTGCATGACATATATATTTTGTGAAGATAGGATTTGTATTGTTTTCAGTTGCAGTTCCGCCTGAATGCGCACGATAATATCAGGGCTGGTGTTGGGTTGGAGCTTTACGATAATTTCAGTGGTCGCTTGGCTGGGTTGGCCGGATTGCCAGCCGGATGGCGCTTGGGAATCGGTTGCTGGTTTTGTGGAATATGTTTTAGCAGGTTGTTCTTTTACGGTAGATTCCTGGTGAGCAGTACCGTTGCAGCTTGTAAAAACGGCAATAAGAGCTAGAATGCAGAGCCAGGCTGTAAATTTGCAGACAGCCCTTTCTGCTGAAAATGAAATTTTGATCATGTTGTTATCGCAACTTAAGTCTGATGAGCCGGCCGAATATCCCCTACAGAAAAAACCGAAACTATTACCTGTATTAACTATCAGAATTTGTTGCAGATTACAATTGGCTAATTGGATTTACCCTTTATTACCAAGGTTTCAATGGTTTCTGACGTATATGTCGGCATTTGCTTTGAGATTATTTGCTTCTTCTGGTGGTGTTTTTTGCCAGCCAGATTAAGGGCCACGGCACTGCCGATGATCAGCAAGCCTCCGGTCCAAAAGCGCCAGTTGGTTGATTCACCCAGAAACAAAATGCCAAAAAATGATATAAATATTAGTTCGCTGGTCATGAAGACACCGCCTTCCCAACTTTTGCAGTAACGAAAGCCTTGATTCATGAACAGTTGCGCGGTAATGGATGTAAACAGAATGCCGGCCATGATGATCCACTCCATAAGGTTGCGGGGTAACTGAGGGTTAGACAAAAAGGGACCGGCGGCAATTAGGGAACCGATGATACAGAAGTAGAAATATATCATAACGGATCCGTGGTTTTCTCTTAATTTTTTAATGATGGCCACGGTCAGTCCTGCAAAAATACCGCTAATTAAGGCGGCAGCTTGCCCCCACAGCGTTCCTTCGATCTGAAAATCAAAAATGATCCCGACACCCAACAGGGTTGTGGCAATGCATACCATATCCAGCGCGGAAACCCGTTCACCGAAAATCAGCGGCGAGAAAACAGCTGCAAAAGCCGGAAAACTGTAAAAAATGATCATAGCGGTAGACAGCGGGATCAACTGTATGGCGAAAACCAAGGTTAGAAACGCCATAGATCCCGTACACCCTCTGATCAACATTAATCGTAGATTTTGAGGTTTGAAAAGATTATGGCGCCAGCCAAACAGGGATAGTAAAACAATGGTTCCGCCAACGAAGCGATAGACGGCGATGTCCCAGACTCGAAACGGTGGGCCTAAAAGCTTGATAAGGACACCCAGAATTGCAAACAGAAAGGCCGATGACAGCATTAACGACAAACCTTTGGCAGTTTGGTTTGTTTGCATCATGGTTTGAGATGAAACTGTATTTGTAGAAGAATTTGGCAACATTCAATATAATTCAGTGAATCTATGGAAGAATTTTTATTTTTAATTTGTTATATCTGATTTTCTCCGGCTGGCATGCTCGGCCAATAATTGCTGCTGTGCTGCGATATTCAAATGCGTCTTTCGAGCGATTTTGTTTAACACATAAAAAATATACAAAACAGAGAAGCAGGTACCACTGGCAAGCGCCAATATCAAAGCCATCCAGTGCCATATTTGCCAGCCAAAAATTCCGCCAATCAGTAAACACAACCATGTCTGTTGACCGATTGCTATGGCGCGATTGCGCTCAAATAGAATTGTTTCAGCGATACGATCTGCTTGCATGTCATTTAAATAAGAAGAAAATAAGCCCCAATTTATTGAACATGCGTGGCGTTCCTACCGGTTTTGACACAATCATGGGTCTATAACACTGTTAAACAATAAAAAGGAAGCTTTAGGTTGCATTTAAATTTTGACTCGGGGTTTCGGCGAACTGCGATATGACAAGCCATGCTTTGGCGTCAAATTTTAAAGTGGGATTGTTGCACAATTTTCCGGCTTCCTTTGGTGAAACAAGGATGATTTCGATGGCCTCTGAGGCCTTATTGTGTTGGGTGGAGGGTGCACCTTGACATTCGGCGTAAACCAGGGTCACGGATTCATCCGTCATGCCGGCGGACGAATAGAGAGGCGGGCTGATTTTAAGAATGCGAATTAAGTCCAGGCCGGTTTCCTCAAAAAGTTCGCGTCGGGCGGCATCCTTTATGGTTTCACCGGCATCGACCAACCCCGCCGGAAAACCATATTCATAATCGGCCAAAGGCACCCGGTATTCGCGGGTAATTACCATTTTGTTAATTGTCTGGTGAAACGGGACTATGATAACAGCATCCGGGCGATCGAAATTCCCCGTCAGGCATTTCGGCGAATTCTCACGGGAGACTACCTGCCATGCTTTTTGTAAATCATGTTTATCGGTATATTTAACCTCGAACAAATTGAGCCATTTAAGCCGGGTGAGTTTCTGGACATCGATTATTTTCATTGTTTTTGCTCCCTGTTATCCAGGCATGGCGTTGTTTTCTAATGTATCGGACCGTGACAGCGGCGCATCCAGAACATAGCCGCGGCACCCGAAGGTGGCCGCACATACTGAGATGGTATTCAATAAAGCATTTTCCTTCTTAGCATGGAAGGAAAAAGCCTCCAAAATCTTTTTTACCCAAGGTTTAGGGTGCCATGAATTCGTGACCGGAGAAACCGCGGCCACCATCATGGGTCTAAAGCATCTTGAGTCCAGGCGATTAATGCGCTAAATGAACGGTCTAATTTACTAAGAATGGCAATGATATGAAAGTTATCAAAATTGGCGGTGGATGTTTGAAGGGCCGCAAAGAGATCGGTCAGATTGTTGACCTGATCGCCGCCCGTGGTCAAGGGCATGTTTTTGTTGTTTCCGCTTTAAATGGCGTCACCGATTTTCTGATCGAAAGCATGCGCCTTGCCCTTGAAGGAGAGGATTCGATTCCAAAGGTGATCAGTCGATTACAGGCAAAACACATGAATGTCGCCCGCCATCTAATATCCCATCGTAAACGGTTGAAGGCCTTCAGCCAGGATTTGAATAAGTCGCTGACCAAGCTGGAAAGGCTTTACTATGGGTTAAATTTTACCAAAGAGATGACGCCGCGAATACAGGATGTTATCTGTAGTTTTGGCGAACGGTTCTCGGCACAGCTTTTAGGCGCGATTATGCGTGATTGCGGTCTGCGGGCGGGATACCATATGCCTCATAAGATTGGGCTGGTAACCGATGGAAAATACGGTGATGCAACGGTTAACTTTGTTAAAACGCAACGTAATTTTAAGAAGTATTTAGCTCCCATATTAAATGAGAAGAGCGTGACATTCATTCCCGGCTTTTTCGGTGCCAGTGAAGACGGTGATATTACAACCTTTGGGCGTGGTGGTAGTGATTATTCCGCTGCGGTCGTTGCGGCCGGCCTGGCAGCAGAGATTCTAGAAATTTGGAAGGATGTTGACGGTTTTATGAGCGCCGATCCTAAAATGGTGCCCGAAGCACAATTGATACCGATATTGTCGTACGAGGAGGCGGCTGAACTGGCCTACTTTGGAGCCAAAATACTTCATCCCCGCACAGTAGAGCCGGTGCGCAGTAAAAAAATTAAAATAGCGATTAAAAACACCGTCAATCCGGATGCCACCGGCAGCATCATTAAGGCCCGTAGCCCGCGCCCGAAAAGCGTTATAAAAAGTGTTTCATATGATACCGATATTGGAATTATTAAGGTGCACGCATCCGGTGTTGGGGCGCGACTGGGGTTCCTTGCGCTGGTGGCGTCCAGTTTGACGGAATGCGGCATTAACATTAAGTCTGTTGTTACATCGCAGACCTGTATCAGCCTGTTATTGGCGCAAAAAGATCTGGAAGCAGGACACGCGGCCCTGTCGGCGATCAAACCGCGACCCTTCCGGAGGCTGGAAATTTTGAACGATGTCGCCCTGGTTAGTATCGTGGGCGATGGGCTGATACATAAAAAAGGAATTGCTGCCCGGTGTTTTACAGCTGTGTCCAATTGCAATGTTAACGTGGAAATGATTTCTTTTGGTCCTTCAAGGGCGGCGTTATATTTCCTAACCAAGGTTAAAGATTTGCATAGCGCGGTGAATGCCATTCACAGTACTTTTTTTGCAACACCCCGCTGCAGTTGATAAGTTGATAACAGTCTTATCTGTATACATCATACCGGTTTGCACTGCTGATTACCCTTGGCGTGCTTTTCAGTAGTTTAAGTGCCAAGCATGAAGCCCTGAAATACTATGTTAGTCCCGATAGCATGATTAAACAGAAGCCATACGGGGACACCTTAAAAGCCCAGTTAAAAGCCAGCGCCGCTGATCGGTTGCACACTTTTTTGTTGGCCGATGGAACTATACGTGGGGTTATTCTATACGGCACCCGTATGGTGAATGAAATGCGGGCTAATCATGATTTGGGCATAATGGAAACACTGGTGCTGGGACGGGCATACTTGGGCATCGGATTGATGTCATCCAATTTGAAAGGTGATGACCAGATCCGATTACAAATCGATTGCTCTGGCCCTATAAAAGGTCTTTTGGTGGAAGCCAATGCATTTGGTGAGATTCGCGGGTTTTTAAAACAGGTACCCATTCCAATTGCGAGCCCTGTTGAGAATTTTGATCTTTCCAAATTCTTTGGTGCCGGTTTTTTGTCTGTTATCCGACGCCTGAAATCTGCCAAACAACCCTTTACCGGCCAAGTGGAACTAAAATACGGAAATCTTGCCTTGGATCTGGCCAATTATTACCTCACTTCAGAGCAAATTCCTTCGGCCTTTAACTTGAGCATAAAATTTGATCGCCAAGGCCGCGTAACCGGTGCCGGCGGGTTGCTATTGCAGGCGATGCCCGAGGCTCGGGAACATATTATTGTGGATTTGGAGAAACGCGTAAACGACTTGCCCTCACTCGGCGAAGCCTTTGGCAGCAAAATCGATCCAGAAAAATTTATTTATCAGCATTTCGAAGGGCACAGCCCCCAATTTTTAGCCAATCGGCGCGTGGAGTTTATGTGCCATTGCAATGTCACACGTCTTAAAAATTTAGTTACCCTTTTTCCGATCAAAGAGCTTAAAGATATGGTTGAAAACGGACCTTTTCCTTTGGAGGTGCGCTGTCAGTTTTGTAATACACCCTATACCTTCAGCCGAGCTGACCTTCAGCGGATATACGGGCAAAGATTTCCGGACAATTGATGATCGACTAGGATAAAGAAAGCAGGTAAGTTCTGAGGTTGGTCTGCTTTTTTTTGAGTCCCAATTTTGTTCTCAAATTTTTACGATGAAAATGCACGGTCGCTTCGGAAATTGTCATGACATCCGCAATTTCTTTGCTGGTTTTGCCCTCTTTGACAAGCGATGCGACTTGCATTTCTTGAGGCGTCAAGAAAATTTCAAGAGCGGCCATTTTTTGTAGAAAAGGCGAGATAATCTGATTTAGGTTGGCATCGATCATCTCCACGAGAGCCTTTTCTTTGCTCTTCAGCGGGGTGTTTTTCAGCTTCTGGATAAACGGAAAGACGGTTTCCTTTATATTTCCCAATACTTGTTGCTCAAAATCTTTGCGGTCGACGCTTCTACGATCCAATAACACCTTGAGGGCAATATTGGTATCTTCCAATTTTTGCTTTTGGTCTTCTAATTCCTTCTCATGCCGTTTCAGAGCCTCTTCAGCCAGTTTCAAAGCGGTGATATCTTCATGACTGACAATAACCAACACGGGGCCGTCATATTGCATGCGAATGGCACGCATGTAGTACCAGTGTTTTCCCTGAGGCGAGTGGCACGGGTAGTCGTACAAGAATTCTTCAATTTCCCCATGGATTACGGATCGAATACCCTCGGCCACAGCACGGGCATCTTGGGCGTCATCTCCGGAAGCGACATCGCACACTGTCAGGTAGTTAATCCCGATGGAATCAAGGGCGCCGTTCATTTGGCTGGTGTCGGCAAATTTGTGCCAGGCCCGATTGGTCTCAAGGATATCACCATTTTCATTAATGATGGCAATATGGGCTGAAAGAGAATTCAAAGCCGTTTTAAAAAATGGATCTGTGAGATTATTCGAATCCAGTTCTTTTTTGGACCGGTTGGTCATATTGCGAAACTTTCTTTGGTGTGGGTTTGGATTGGCCAATCAACATCTCAATACCATAGCACCGAACACGGCTCAACCATAAGGTGTCTTGTCAGCTGAATCTCCATTTCGTCAGCGTCTTTGTGGTTCGTACTATGGATTGGACTTTTACGAAAAAAATAAGCAAATAAGGAATCTTGGGAACGACATTGGGCAAGCATCTACAAAGGGATCGACCCGGATTTAAATAAGCGGAGGATTTAGATGAGGAACCCCGGTTGCCCTGCCTTGGTTCGATTGATTGAAACTTGCTTTTTAAGGAAGAAAGGCAAAGCTATCAATGAAAAGGGAGGCAGCATCGGACAACCGGGGCTGGGGGGGCGATTGTAACAAACAGTATGGTATTATCAACAAACACCGTTTGCTCCTAATGGTATTTTTTTACCGTTTGAAAAGATTTTGAAAGAAGGTATCTGTTTTTGTTCTTTCCATGCTGTTTGCGTGTGATGGTTTAAAATAGTTCGAACGGTATTTGTCAGGGTTGGCAGGCTCATTGGTTTTTCTAAAAATGCAATGGCGCCTGCCTCCAAGGCGTCATCAATTCTTCGATCTGAACGATAGCCACTTACGATTACAATTTTGGCGTTTGAATCCCTTGCAAGAATCTGTTCTAAGCATTTCATACCGCCCATTCCCGGCATACCGAGATCCATAACCACCAAGTCAAATCGGTTTTTAAGGTACTTGGCAAGACCTTCCTCGCCAGATTGCGCCGTCACTACGTCGTATCCGTATGTTTTTAAATACCGTTGGATTGTTGCCAAAATATCCGATTCATCTTCAATGAAAAGAATACGCTCATCACCGCATAGCGAAACGCTATTTGACTTGCCTTCAATTGGCTCTTGCTGGTGTTCTTTTTCACATGCAGTGGGTAGGTATATCCGAAAAGTTGTGCCGACATTCATTTCGCTTTCACAGGTGATAAAACCACCATGATTTTTGACAATGGCATAAACCATTGAAAGGCCCAAACCGGTGCCTTTGCCTTTTGCCTTGGTGGTAAAAAATGGATCATACATGCGTCTTTGAACTTTGGGCGGTATGCCCGGGCCATTGTCTGAAACACTTAGGCAGACAAACTCTCCCGGCGGTATGTTGGGTAGTGATGGCTCGGGGGCGCTTTCTAAAAAGCAATTTTCAGTTTTTATCGTAAGTTGTCCATTTTCTGCCATGGCGTCGCGGGCATTAATGCACAAATTCATCATAATCTGCTCACATTGCCCCTGATCCGCTTTGATGGTTTTCAAATCGCTTGCCAGTTTCAGGTCAACCGCTATCATTTTGGGCAGCGCCTGTTTCAGCAAATGCTTCAAATTGCCAACGATGGAATTGAGGTTTGTGGGTTTTAATTTTGGTTCAATGCGGCGCCCGAAAGACAAAAATTGTTCCGTTAAACGGCAACCTCTTTTTACGTGAGATTCGATTTTTTTAAAAAACTCATAATCTGAATTCTGTTCCGACTTTTCAAATAGCGCAATCTCGGTGTAGCCTAAAATGCATTGCAGAATGTTATTGAAATCATGTGCAATACCGCCTGCCAAGTGGGCCAGGGCCTCCATTTTCTGGGAATGAAATAGTTGTGCTTCTAGGGATCGATTTTCGGCTAATTTTTGCTTAAGCTCATGAATATCGTTTTCCAGCCGCTTGATTTTGAGTTCAAGTTTAGCGTTTTCGGAAGATTTCATCACGAGACCAATCGAAGACATTAGCGTTCAGACCAATAATGTTGACTCATGTTTAAGTGAAGCAATAGATATGCCACAGGCCATATATAAATTTTAATAATAATATTAGAATGTTATAGGTATACATATGTTGAATGAAAGCAAATAATGCACAGTTTTACGTGCACTATTCCGATGCAAGGTTTAGCGCCTGGCAAAGATGGGATGAAAGTTTAGCAATGAAGCAGGATTTATGGCGGCTTTTCATCAAGATTGATGGGCGAGGATGGCCAAAACACCAACAACGATAACGCATTTACAAGGTAGATTTACGCTTAAAAAACCGATCTCGTTATTCTGCACAGTAATTTTGTCGTGAAAGAGTTACGTTTTATTTTCAATATCGATACCCAGCGCTTTTATTTTTTGGGTCAAAGTGTTGCGATGTATTTTTAGCCTGCGCGCCGCCTTAGCCTGATTCCACCGGCTGATCTGCAAAGCGCGCAGAATATAGCGGCGTTCGAAGGCGTGGCGGGCTTCCGACAGTCCCCGATTTTCATTTTCGGTTGCTAACGCGGCATCATCTTTGATCAACAATTCAAACGGCAGATCTTTTTCTTGAATTCTCTTTTTATTTGAAGATAACACCACCAGTCTTTCAACAACATTTTCCAATTCGCGAATGTTGCCGGGCCAATGATATGATGCCAATACACCTATTGCCTCGGGTGAAATTTCCTGTATATGACCACCCAAATGTTGATTGAATCGATTCAGAAAATGGTTGATGAGCAATGGAATATCGCCGTGGCGTTGCCTCAGAGGGGGTAAATCGATCGGAATCACATTGAGCCGAAATAAAAGATCTTCACGAAATTCTTCTTTCCGGACCAACTCTTTTAAAGACGAGTTGGTTGCCGCTATCATTCGAACATCCACTTTAATGATTTGATGGCTTCCTACCCGGTTAAATTCGCGCTCTTGCAGGAAACGCAACAGCTTCGCCTGTAGTTCCAGTTTTAATGTGGAAATTTCATCCAAGAAGACCGTGCCGCCATGAGCAAATTCAAATTTTCCGATACACCGCGATGATGCCCCGGTGAAGGCTCCTTTTTCATGCCCAAACAATTCACTTTCGATGAGTTCCGGGGGAATGGCGGCACAATTGATGGCTACAAATGGTTTTGCAGTGCGAGGGCTTTTATTATGAACGGCGCGTGCCACCAGTTCTTTGCCCGTTCCGCTTTCACCGGTAATCAACACATTGCTGGCGGTGGCTGAAACTTTGTCAATCAAATCAAAGACACTTTGCATACTTTTGGATTGGCTGATGATCTGATGCTCTTTTATCTTGTCGGTTACTTCCGATCGCAGAAAACACACCTCGCGCTCAAGCCGGCGCTTTTGCATCACCCGCTCAACAACAGCTAAAATTGAATCGGCATCAAACGGTTTGGTAAAATAATCGTAGGCACCTGATTTTATGGAGGCAGTGGCCTCGCGTGCCCGGTCTGTGGCGGAAACCATAATGACGTCGATACCCTCGTCATGCTTTTTAATCTGTTTGAGGGTCTCGATGCCATCTATCTCCGGCATGGTAACGTCCAGCAAGACCAGATCAAAAGCCTCCTGCTTGATTTTTTCTATCGCCGAATATCCGTTGGTAACACTTGTCACCCGGTTGTCGTCTTCAAGAATTTCCACCAAGGCTTCGCGGCTGCCCTCATCATCGTCAACAACCAACACCCGTGCCACATTTGATGAATTATTTTCCACCCAATCTGCTCCTTATTCGGTCTTTACGTGAAATGTGCACATAAACATGTGCAGTGCACACAAATATGTGCATATACATTTTTTTTAGATGATGGCCGCTCTCATTCAATTTACCATCCGGAAGTCTCACAATAATCTGTGCGCACCATTTTTCGGTATTTTGTTTAACCAAGGCGGCTTTGAAAAAATTATAAAGTAATTACAAATAGTTATATACAATATCGGTCTTTGCATATTTCTGGCACATGCATTGCTCTTGAGAAGTTGCAAAGCAGCAGCGCCAGCGTCTTGGTTATTCCTTTCTTTTTATCAACATCTACCTCGGGAGGCAAACGATGAAAAAGATTCTAGTTCAGTTATTTGTTATTGGTGTTTTAACGGCAAGTTACGCGACTACCGTCCTGGCATACGGAGGTGCTGGTCCCTAAGTCGTTTCGATCCAGACATTTTAGAAGCACAGGCTCTTTGCCGGCCTGTGCTTTTTTCATGGCCGACAAATATCAGATTCATATGAATACGATTGTATTTTCCGATCGCTAATTTTCAATTCGATTTAGCAAAAGCCCCGCCGAATCATTCAGATCCCTCACTGACGGTCGTTTTTTACATTGGATGATGTTTCCAATTAAAAAATACTTGATTTAAAGGCCTTTTTTAAAATAAAGGCCAAGAAAGGGTAAATTTCAGGTAATATTTTGATGGTTTTTCTTAACCTCGGATTTGCTCATCCAAACCTGTTTTAGTATCACCATTTGTTTTAATGTTTTCAAACGGCACCTGATTCTATAGGTAAGTTGATATTGTGCGAGCCAAAGCGATCATTGCCATCATTTTAACAGCAATCGTTTTCTTCAACCTGTCGGGTTGCGAACGGTCTGAACAAACCGATAATGCTGTAATCCAACCGGAAGCATCATCACCGAAGAAAATCCAAAAAGGTGGGACATATCGTCTGCCCTTGTTAAACAATCCCAAAACGCTTGACCCAGGTTATGTACAGGATCAATATGGGGTATCCGTGGTGCGCCAGCTTTTTGATGGCTTGGTCCAATTCGGTCCTTATCTTGCAATCCTGCCCGCGCTAGCCGAAACGTGGAAAGTCGAAGATCAGGGCAAAACCTATCAGTTTACATTGCGTAGAGATGCCACCTTTCATAATGGAGATCCGGTTCAGGCCCAAGATGTTATTTTCTCCTTGCAGCGTTTGCTGCGAATCAACCCACCTTCCATTATTCTACCTTACTTATTAAAAATTCAAGGTGCCCAAGAATTCCACAATAAAGCAAGTGATCAAATCCAGGGATTGGAGATATTAAATGACCATACCATGGTTATCCGATTAACAGAACCGTTTGCGCCTTTTTTAACAGCTTTGGGAATGTACCAGGCATCGATTGTACCCGAAAGGATCCTAACAAAATCCAATATCAATTTTGATCGGGCTCCCATTGGCAGCGGGCCATTTCAATTGGGTGCCTGGCATGATAATGCCCAAATAGTGTTAGAACGGTTTGCTGATTATTATGCCGGTGAAGCTTTTTTAGAGGGAATCAACTATATCATTTATCCGGGCGCACCAATGGCGCAAATCTCTTCTGATTTCGTGGCAGGTAAGCTGGAAGAAATGCCGTCCTATGGCAATCTGCGCCAATCTTTTACGGATGCCGGCAAATACCAATGGTTTCATCGTCCCTCTTTGAGTCTGTTATTTTACGGGATTGTCGGCAATCACCCCCTGCTTAAAAGCCTGGAATTTCGTCAAGCACTTTCCATGGCAATCGACCGGCAAGAATTGGTAAAGAATGTTTATCAGGAACAGTTTGAACCAGCACGAACAATTTTGCCGCCTGGTATGCCGGCTTACCAGCCTCCAACAAAGCAAGAGGAAGCAGGCAACCTTGGAGCGGCTCAAATGCTAGTGAAAAATGCTTTACGAAAAGGCAGTATCACAGCCCCTGCCATTGAGATCGTATCGGCTTCGAAATCGGCATTTGCGCAAAATGAATTTAAGTATATTAGCCAGCGTTGGAAACAAATCGGTGTAAAACTGGACGTTAAATATATTACAGATTGGGCCAAGTTTGAAGACTATCTTAGTTCCAATGCGGTCCAGTTATATCGTTATGTTTGGTTTGCTGATATACCCGATCCTGACAATTTTATGGCACCCCTTTTTGCTTCCGATTCCTCTACCAATTTTATGCAATACCACAACCCTGACGTAGACCGTTTATTGGCGGAGGCGCGCGGTATTACGGATCTTGTGAAACGCGCTGAGATATATCAAAATATTGAAAGGATCATCCTGGGATCATATCCGATTATTCCCTTATTTTATCTGAGTACCGATCGTGTTTATCAGCCAAGTGTTCAAGGTATTCATTTCAATGCTTTAGGACCTGCTTTGGTGCCCTTTCATCGATTATGGATTGATACGAATGAATTCGGCTAATTCACACTAATGAACGAACTGTCTGGTTTTAAGAGCATTTTCAGGAAACCAACATATATTCCCCTCCGCTACCGTTTCATTTTTTTGACCGCTGGCATGCTGGTTGTACTGCTAGGCTCATTGGCTTTGATCTTGGGGTATTTGCAAAGCCGCACCATTCGCCAGCAGTTGCAAAATCGTGGTCTGGCTATAGCCCAAAACTTGGCCTCCATCGCCGCCACCGACTTACTCACCTATAACTATGTGGCTCTTGAACGCAGCGCCAATCGCACGGTCCAATCACCCGATATCATCTACACCATATTTCATGACAAAGAAGGTCGTGTGGCCGGCTTCAGCGGGCGACCGGATCTTCAGAACACTTTTTTGCCGGATGAAAAAAGCAAAAAAGCGCTCCAAGCGGTTGCACCGTTGACCCAAAGGGTGTTTATAGACGCTTTAAATTTAACTGGTATTGATATTGCGGTGCCGGTTTTTCCTCCAAGTGTTAAAGAGAAATGGGGGACGGTGCGGGTGTGTATATCATTGATGCCGATGTATCGGCAAATCCGGCAGGTTTACACCGCCATTTTAATCATCGGTTTGCTGGCAATTATGGTCGGTACCTTAGTATCGATTTGGGTTGCGCAACGCATTACGCGTCCTTTGAACAATCTTGTGCAGGGCACCCAAGAAGCGGCGCGAGGAAACCTTGACCAGAAAATTGACATAAAAACCAGTGATGAAATTGAAATTCTGGCGGCTAACTTTTCAACGATGATGCGAGAGATTCGGTCTCATCGAATGCGGTTGGAGGAGCAACTGGTGGAAATTAAACGCTTGCAGCGTTATACCGATAATCTTTTAAATACGATGAGCGATGGTCTGCTCGCGGTTGACACCACCGGCAAATTATCCACCGTGAATCCGTCAGCCAAAGCGCTGTTCAATCGTATGGGAATTGACATCGGGCCGGAGATTTCATTAATTGATGCCGCTAAAGTATATCCCTCGCTTGATGAAATATTTGATGCGGTTTTGAAAAAACCTCGCGATCGTCGGCCCCAAGAAATTGTGTTGCCAGGCAAAAGCGGCGATCATGTCCTTCTGATCGGTACCAGTGTGCTCCGAAATCGCAGCGGATTAACTCAAGAGATTATTTTTAATATGAATGATATCAGCGAACTGAAACAAATGGAAGCTTCTGTGCGACAGGCTGAACGGTTGGCGGCGCTTGGAACGCTATCTGCCGGCATGGCCCATGAAATTAGAAATCCACTTTCTTCTATCAAAACGTTTGTTCAATTACTGCCCAGGAAGGTTGATAAAACGGGCTTTCTGGAAAAATTTAATCGCACGGTTCCGCGAGAACTTAATCGAATTAACGATTTGGTGGAGGATCTTTTAGAATTGGCCCGCGTTCCCAAA
>JASJAZ010000182.1 GCA_030066785.1 Desulfobacterales bacterium
CGTAAACAGGACGGAACCCTCCAACGGCAGAACCGTTTGGGTGGCCTCCTGGGCCTTGAAAAAAGCCCGCCCAAACGAGTGCGACAATCCCAGTACTTCCCCCGTCGATCGCATCTCGGGACCCAGCAGCGGATCGACCTCCGGCATCATGTTGAATGGAAAGACCGCTTCCTTGACACCGAAGTGGGGAATGAATCGGCTTTCAAGCGCGAGGTCGCCCAGTTTGGCGCCTAGCATGATCTGCGTGGCCAGACGCGCCATGGAAATGCCGCAAACCTTGGACACAATGGGCACGGTGCGTGACGCTCTGGGATTGGCTTCAAGCACATAGACGGTGTTTTCATAAATGGCATACTGGATGTTCATCAGGCCCACCACTTGCATTTCAACAGCGATCTTGCGGGTATATTCGCTGATCGTGTCGATATGTTTGGGCGGGATACTGATGGGTGGGATGACACAGGCCGAGTCGCCGGAGTGAATGCCCGCCAACTCGATGTGTTCCATGACGGCCGGCACGAAGGCATCGGTACCGTCGGATATTGCATCGGCTTCCGCTTCGATGGCATTGTCTAAAAAGCGGTCAATCAGCACCGGCCGTTCCGGTGTAATTTCGGTGGCCGATACTATGTAATCTTTTAGCATTTCCTCATCCTGCACTACTTCCATGCCGCGTCCGCCCAGCACATAGGAGGGCCGGACCATCAACGGATAACCGATGCTGTCGGCAATCCCACGTGCCTGATCCAGCGTGCTGGCCATACCCGACTTCGCCATGGGTATTCCGAGTTTGCGCATCATTTGGCGGAATCGATCACGGTCTTCGGCCAAATCGATGGTTTCCGGCGAAGTGCCGATGATGGGGACACCGGCGTCCGCTAATTCACCGGCAAGGTTTAAGGGGGTTTGCCCGCCGAATTGTATCACTACACCAACGGGTTTCTCTTTGGCATAGATGCTCAGCACATCTTCCACGGTCAAGGGTTCGAAATACAGTTTGTCGGACGTGTCGTAATCGGTGGAGACCGTTTCCGGGTTGCAGTTGACCATAATCGATTCATATCCGGCCTCCCGGATCGCCAATGCGGCGTGCACGCAGCAGTAATCAAATTCGATGCCCTGGCCGATGCGATTGGGTCCACCGCCAAGCACCATGATTTTTTTGCGATCACTGACCGGCACGCGATCCGGTGCATTATAGGTCGAGTAATAGTAAGCGGCTTCGGCCACACCGCTGACCGGTACCGGCTCCCAGGCTTCAACCATCCCCAGGGACTGCCGTTGGCGGCGGATCTCCTTTTCGGGACAATCCAGCAGCATGGATAGATAGCGGTCGGCAAAACCGTCTTTTTTAGCCTGGGTAAAAAGTTCGTTCGGCAATGCTTGGCCGCGATAGGCCAGGATCTCTTCTTCCAGTATCACCAGTTCTTGCATCTGTTCAATGAACCATGGTTTGATGTAAGTGATCCGGTTAAGGGTTTGAACCTCGGCTCCCTTGCGCAGCGCTTCATACATCTGAAACTGCCTTTCGCTGGTAGGCGTACCCAGGGCGCTTATCAGTTGATCAAGCGACCAGTCATTGAAATCCTTGGCAAAGCCTAACCCGTAACGGTTGGTTTCCAGGCTGCGAATTGCCTTCTGAAAGGCTTCCTTGTAGTTTTTGCCGATACTCATCACCTCGCCCACGGCCCGCATCTGCGTACCCAAAGCATCTTCGGCCCCTTCAAATTTTTCAAAAGCCCAGCGTGCAAACTTTACAACGACGTATTCCACGGAGGGCGTGTATTTTTCCAGGGTACCGTCACGCCAGTACGGTATTTCGTCCATGGTCAGGCCGCCGGCCAGCAAAGCTGAAACCCTTGCAATGGGAAAACCGGTGGCTTTGGATGCCAGAGCCGATGACCGGGATGTGCGTGGATTGATTTCAATGACAACGACCCGCCCGGTATTCGGATCATGCGCGAACTGGATATTGGTGCCGCCGATGACCTCAATGGCCTCGACAATATCATAGGAATATTTCTGCAGTTTTTCCTGAAGCGTTGGATCGATGGTGAGCATGGGTGCCGTACAATAGCTGTCGCCGGTGTGAACGCCCATGGCATCGACGTTTTCGATGAAACAGACGGTGATCTTCTGATTTTTAGCATCGCGGACCACCTCCAGCTCCAGTTCCTCCCAGCCCAGGACTGACTCTTCCACCAACACCTGATGAACCAGACTGGCCGCCAACCCTCGGGCGGCAACACTTCGAAGTTCTTCCACATTGTAGACCAGTCCCCCGCCGGTGCCGCCCATGGTATAAGCCGGCCGGATGACGACGGGATACCCCAACTCACCGGCGATTTTTTCAGCATCGGCCACGGTTGTAACAACTTGACTTTGGGGCATTTCAATGCCGAGCCGCTTCATAGTTTCCTTAAAGGCTAGCCGATCTTCGCCCCGCTCGATGGCATCGATATTAACGCCGATGACCTGTACGTCGTACTTGGCAAGGACGCCGGACCGATAAAGTTCCGAAGACAAGTTCAAACCGGACTGTCCGCCCAGGTTGGGCAGAAGGGCATCGGGTTTTTCTGCAGCGATGATCTCCGTGAGCACTGGAATGTTAAGGGGTTCGATATAGGTAATATCGGCCGATTCGGGGTCGGTCATGATGGTTGCCGGATTGGAATTGACCAGCACGATTTCATACCCCAGCGATTTCAGAGCCTTGCAAGCCTGAGTGCCGGAGTAGTCAAATTCACAGGCCTGGCCGATAATGATCGGGCCGGATCCGATGATCAAAATTTTGTGGATATCGCTTCGTTTTGGCATGTGACTCCTTTCAAGTTTGCATTACAGCATAAACCCGTTGCGCCGCGGAGGCACAATGGAAAAACTTAAGATTTGCTAAATCAATTTGCTTAAGTTAAGTGTGGCTAAAAGTCAAGATGCCAGCAATAAACGGATAAACGTTTCAATTCCAACTTTAGGGAGAAACCAAAAGCATGGGCGGGTTTTTCGGTGTTGCTAACAAAACGGACTGTGTCAACGATCTTTTCTATGGAACAGATTATCATTCTCATCTGGGTACGCGGCGCGGTGGCATGGCTGTTAAAAACACCAATGGTTTCAGCCGCTCGATTCATAATATCCAGAATAATTATTTTCGGTCGAAATTCGAACCGGATCTGCCAAAATTCCATGGCAATCTCGGCATCGGTGTGATCAGTGATACCGAACCCCAACCCCTGATCGTCGGTTCGCATTTGGGCACATTCGGTATTGTAACCGTCGGGAAAATTCATAACATCGCGGAACTGGAAAAGCGTGCCCTGCAAACCCGGCGTCATTTTTCAGAATCGACCGACGGTACGACCAATCCCACTGAATTGATCTCCACACTGATTTGCGAGGAAGACAGTTTTGCAAAGGGCCTTGAAAACGCACAGCAGTTGGTGCAGGGGTCTTGCTCTATTCTAGTGCTGACCCACCGAGGCATCTACACTGCCCGGGACCGACTGGGACGCACACCGATTATTTTGGGAAAAGGGCCGGAGGGCTATGCAGCGGCATCGGAAAGCGCCGCGTTTCCGAATTTGGGCTATGAAATCGAAAAGTTCCTTGGCCCCGGCGAAATTGTTTTTCTATCGCCGGATGGCTACGAGCAGCTGAAAAAGCCGGGCGACAAAATGCAAATCTGCGCATTCCTCTGGGTTTACTATGGTTATCCGGCTTCGGAATACGAAAACATCAATGTGGAATACACCCGCAACCGCTGCGGTGAGAAACTGGCGGACAATGACACCGTCGAGATCGACTGTGTGGCGGGGATTCCCGATTCGGGAATCGGTCATGCGATCGGATACGCCAATCGAAAAGGTATTCCATATGTCAGGCCGTTTGTAAAATACACCCCCACCTGGCCGCGCAGCTTTATGCCCCAGCATCAACACCTGCGGGATTTGGTGGCCAAAATGAAACTGATACCGATTCGGAAATTAATCGAAGAAAAACGGATCATGTTTTGCGAAGATTCCATTGTGCGTGGGACGCAGCTTAAGGAAAATATCCAGATTCTTTTTGACGTGGGAGCCCGCGAGGTGCATATGCGGCCTGCATGCCCCACGCTGCTCTATCCGTGCGAGTTCCTAAACTTTTCCACTTCCCGTTCCACCCTGGCGCTTGCCGGCCGCAAGGTGATCGATGACTTGGAAAACGGCCGCGAAGCAGATATCAGCATATATGCTGCCGCCGGTACGGATCAAAACCATCGGATGATTGATGCCATTCGCCAACAGCTGAAACTCACTTCTTTGCAATACCAAAAAATCGAAGATCTGGTTGCCGCCATTGGTTTGCCGAAGAGAAAATTGTGCACGCATTGCTGGGATGGAACCAGCTATTTTTAGGCGTTGTTTTTTTTACTTTTATTCCGGAGGTTACCGGGTGTCGTAAAATTTGCTTTTTGCAGAGTGTTTTAAGGGGTTGCCTTCAGATTGATGGGGTGTAAAGGATTTGTAAGGAAAGAATCGTTTAAAACCGGCATAGCGCGCGGCGCTTTAGCAGAGATGCGCTTAGCCGGCAGCTTTCTTCTTTTGATCTGCGGCGGTCGTCTCATTATCCAAAACGGCAGCCTGGTCGCGATCTAAATTCTTGTGCCGTTTGGTGACAAACCAGATGGGACAGGCGGTTCGAAATTTACAATATATTTCCGGATCGCGACACTCAAGGCACTCTTCACACAAAGCAATATTGTGCTTCTGGCATTTATAGTAAGTCTCGCGCTCCGGATGGCGGATGCAGGTGTCCATTTCTACCTATTGATGTTTACTTCCTTAGCGTTGTCAACTGTCGAAGCAATTTGTCACGCTGCATTTCCAGCTGATCCAGTTCTGCAATCATCGATGGCTTGATGCCGTGGGGTGGTATGCGGCGATTCAAGTCTTCAATCTGGCTATCCAGCTCTTTGATTTGGGTTTTAAGATTATGTTCGTCTGCATCCATAAGTACGATAAAAATGTTTATTATTGCTTAGGCAATATTTGACTGTTCCCTTACCAAGCGTGCCATGGCCGATACATCCTCATCGCCGTAGCCGCGGGACATCAGGCTGGTCTCGGCCTGTTCCACGAAAGCTGACACCGGCAGCATAACACCGAGCTCCCGGGCCAAGTTCAAGGCAATGTTAAGATCCTTACGGTGCAATCGCACGCGAAATCCCAGTGGATAGTCATTCTTGATCATATTATTGGAACGGTTGGAAAGAATCCAGGACCCGGCCGCACCGCCCTCGATGGCCTGCACCACTTTCTCCACATCCAGGCCTGCCTTTAATCCCAAAGATATGCCTTCCGCCACACCCCAATACGTGGCGGCAATAACGATCTGATTGATGGCCTTGGTAATTTGACCGGCACCGATGGGGCCGACATGTGATATGCTTTTGCCCATGGCTTCTAAAACCGGCGTCGCTTTCTCAACATCCTCAACCTCGCCGCCGATCATGATCGCCAGGGTGCCCTTGATAGCACCTTCAGATCCGCCGGAAACCGGGGCATCGATCATTTTGACATTTTTCTCTGCCAGCTGCGAGGCTATTTGACGGGTAGCCGACGGACTGATCGTCGACATATCCACGACCACTGTACCTGCAGCAGCGCCCTCGATTACACCGTCGGTTCCCAGAATCACGCTCTCCACATCGGGGGTATCGCTGACACATGTGATGATTACCTCGGCATTTTTGGCCGCATCCATGGGCGTTGCGGCCCGCTGCGCACCTTTCTTGGCCACCGGTTCTTCCCTTTCACGGGTTCGATTGTGTACCGTTACTTCATGGCCTGCCTTTAAAATGTTGAGGGCCATGGGACCCCCCATCGTTCCCATACCAATAAATGCGACCTTCATCTGAGTTCCTCCTTTTACGCCTCATATAACCGGCTGAATTCGATTAATCATATCAACAACCGTCCGAGGAATCGATTTTTTTGCGACGGTTGCCTGAAATTTTTAGCCAATGGGGTAAATGTCAATCGGACTTATTATTGTTTGGCAGGAAACAAGGCATGCTGCAAACGATTTGCCCAACTGCGCAGCCCTCTGCCCATGGTATCGAGGTTGGTTTTCTGCAACACCCTTCCATAGTGACCGATTAGTGCCGTATTGTTATACCAGCAGACGCATGCGCGATTTTTGGCCAAGCGTCGGCGCTCACGATAAAATTCTTCTGATCGCCATATGGATGCAAAATCATTTTCCCGTATAGAACCGACACACACATGCTGTTCAAGACATGGATAAACCTGTCCCCAGGGATTGATGCGGGCCATGAGAACACCTGCGTAGCAAGGCTGTTTTGGAAAGGTACCCTCATTTGCAAGACTATGGACCAAGGTGCTCAAATAGCCGTTGTGGGCCAGCGGTGTGTCTTTGATCTGCGTGGCAAGCTTTTGTGAATCGATGGCCAGTGCGTCGGCATTCAGCCCGGAATAGAAGGCGTCTTCGCAATGATGCACCGGTTGCAGCAGCACATCGTCGACAATGTTTTGCCAATGCCGATAAAAAGATCGAATTTCGGTGACATTGCGGTTGGATACCGTCATGCGCACCCGCAGGACTGGCCGTTTTTTAAATGGACGCCGAGCTAATTGAATGATGCCGTCTTGAATTAAATCAAAAGAGTCCGCCGTACCACGCAATTCGTTATGCGATTGAGAGCTATTGCCATCAAGACTAACGGTGACACAGGTTGCCCCGGACAGACAGATTTCATCTAAAAACTGGTTAACCAGGATGCCGTTGGTACAGAGGTTCACCGACATTCCATAGCCTGCCAAAGTCTGAATAATATCAAAAACATCCTCACGCAAAAGTGGTTCCCCACCAGCAATACTGACTTGGTGAACACCCAGCTGATGCAGGCTTGCAGCCAGATTTCGGTATTCTGTCAGGCTCAGTTCATTGGGGCGATTATCCCGCCAGCGCTGGCACATCTGGCATTTGCAATTACAACGGTAGGTAATGTCCAGTTCGGCCATGTATGGCCCGGCCTTGAGGGGTTGGTTGGAATGATCGGCGAGAACATTTTGACGAGCGTGTTTAAGGGCTTTGGCAAACTCCTTACTCAACAGAATGTTACGATAGCGCCAAAAATTATGAAATCGCATTGAATTAAACCGTATGATAATGCTCAGGTATTAAACCGTAACTGGTTCCGAGCAGCTTACAGGTCATGAAAGTTAATCGATTCCGCTATCATCTATATCAGTAGATTTGAATGGATCGAAAATTATAAATTAAAAACAAAAAATAGCATCAGTAACATACTCATACCATCCGATATTTTCAAGCGCTTGCCCGCCAATTTGCGAACGATTCTCACTATCCCCGTGAGCCCAACCGCAGGCCTCCATGGATAAAAAAGACCTCCCCGCTTAAGGCCTCATTGCGGTAGAGCTCCCCTACCAGTGAGGCGACCTCTTGGGGTTCAATCAAACGTTTGATTGGTACATTATCCAGAATTTTGGTCAGTGCTTTTTGGTTCATGCCCTTTAGGATGGGCGTTGCCACATAGCCGGGGGCAATGGCCACACACCGGATTTTGTCGGCAAATCCGCGCCGGAAAAATTCAGCGGTAATCACCTTGGGCATGACTGACACGGCGGCTTTGGTGGAAGAATAATTGACTTGTCCGGCTGTTCCCAAAGAACCAGTTGAAGAAACCAGGCAGATCAATCCTCGACAGTTATGATTGATCATGCGTTCCGTGCATTCGCGCACGGTTAAAAAAACGCCGGTCAGATTAATATCGACCACCTTCTGAAATTGTTCCAGTGACATTTTACCTTTGACTTTGCCGGTTTCACGGTCAGTGGCCAGCATCAGGCTGTCGGCAATGATACCGGCAAACGGCGCCACCAAATTGATCTGGCCAAAGGCCTCGATGGCAGTATCGGCCAGCCGGGCACAATCAGTTTCCTGCGTAACATTGCAGGTCACGGTAACCACATTCCCCTTCAATTCAGCTTTGGCTTTAGCGAGGGCCTCGGCGTTTACATCCGCAAGAACAGCCTTGCCGCCGTGCTCCAGCCAATAGCGGGCAACATCATACCCGATGCCACTGGCACCGCCTGTAATAACGGCAACCGATTCTTTGATTTCTAACATTTTTACCTCCCCGGCGCTAGGTTAGTGTTAAATTTTTCCTGATCATTTTTATATCGATACCTGATCAATTGGGGTGAATCATTAATTCCTACGGTTTGAATATTTTCATCTACGACCTAAGCAATCTGCCGATCGGGATAGCCAAAGATTGAGGCATCGATTTTGCATTGCATTATGGTATTGGTGCCCCTAAAATATTTTCAGACCAGTTGTTCACGCCAGGAGAAAACGAAGACGAGGACATCTTCAGCTCGGTGTTGTTTTCCAACAGCTTAGTTTGAAACTGCGAGTGAAGCAATGCTTTATTTAAAGGAGGTCTTGCATGCCATCAGACAGCCGATCCCATCCGATGTTATCATCCCTGCCGCCTGTAAAAGCTAAAAAAGGCAAAATCGTATCCGCCCAAGAAGCTGTGCAAGTCATTCG
>JASJAZ010000183.1 GCA_030066785.1 Desulfobacterales bacterium
CCCATGACTTCATGAGGCCCGTAGCCTGTCAGTTCACAAAAAGCCGAATTAACATAAATAATCGGATAACCCGGCCCTGCCTCACTAATAATGATCGAATTAAACGATTCTTCCATGGACGCTTCCAACAGCCGTTTCATGATGTACTGATAGTGTTCATCCTGTAGAAAAATATCAAAAATGTCTTTGGTAATTTCCATTGTTGTCCTCCCCCGTTTATGGTTGAAAATTTTCTTAATAATTAGCTGAATCTAATCATTGAAGAATAAACATCAAGCGCCGGAACAAAACGATGCATAGAGCCGAATACCGGCGAAAGTCGAATTGATTATAACATCAACTGTTCGGCAACAGCACAACAAGGTAGCTAAGTATAACAATATTGAGGTTTACCTTTATCAGATCGGTGGGCCTTTGGCATTCGCGCCGCCTTCGCGGCTGCCCAGATGCGTATCGATGATGCTTGCCATAGATGCAAGGCAATCATCGATTGAATCGTAAACGTAGCCGGCCAGCATTGCACCGCGATCATATACATCCACAGCCGGCGTAAATGGTGGATGCGCTAAGAGGACGTTAAGGATGGTTGAATGGGAAGATTGGCGACTAAAGAGAAGGACACCGTCATCTTTAGGCGTTATTTCGGCTGCAGGAATATCAAGCCCACGGTTGGTGTACATTATTTGATTGCGCGCACTGGGCGGCATATAAACCCCGCAAACACCTTTGGGGACAGTCACCCTCTGTAAAATATGACGATACATTTTTTCTTCGGCAGTACTGAGTTTTTGAAAGGTGACAATGTGGGCAGCTTGTAAATGGGGACCCAAGTGATCCAATAGTCTTGTAAGCACCGATTGCCAGCCCTTAATGAGCTCATTGCTACCGACACCTGTTCGTCGGAATATGGTTTGATCAATTAAGGCGTTTTTATCGGTTAAAGTTTGCGTCATGGTTGGCTTCCGATTTGTAAAAGTCGTCTTAAAGCAGGGAACCGGCTTAACACCAGCTCCCTGCATTGTAACCAGCAGGTTAGTCTAACCTTCAGACAAAGGTGATCAATTTAACTCACTACTTCCGCAGGCCGCGGCATCGTGTAGCCATCGGCTTCTTGGGTGCTTAGCAAGCCACTTTCGATATCCTTGCCTTTCAAGTCGGCATACGCGTTGGCCGTTCCTTCAGCAGTGGTGCGAATGGGGAACTTGAAACGTTTAATGGTACCATTGCGGAACTTGCAGGTCCACATCACGTCTTCGGTTCCCAACATTGGCATAATACTGCTGCCAAGTGGCACAAAATCCGCGTACCCCCTAACCTCGATGGCTTGTGTCGGACAGATTTTAACACACGAAAAACATTCCCAGCATTGGTCCGGCTCTTGATTATAGGCCTTCATCTCATTCGGATCCAGAACCATCAAATCGTTGGGACAAATGTACATACATGCAGTTTTGTCTCCGCCCTTGCAGCCATCACATTTTTCATCGATTACATAACTTGGCATTTAAGAATACCTCCGAATAGGGTTAAAAAAAACGCCATCAAAAGTCGCGGGAAGGCCTCCACATCTTTGATGGCGCCATACCTGATGCACCATTGCACCAGAAACCATACTAAGTACCGAACACTGGGCTGTCAACGCGATACCAAGAGAATCGGAGGCTACAAGCGACAGCCCCATTTTTTTAGCTTGAAAATGAATGTCAGCGTCACTGAGAGCCATTTCGCAACATGAGGACGCTGTCGTCGACAATAACATACACTTGCTCTTGAAGGGTCGGGCGGATCACTAGGTTTCCGGTAAAACTGCCAAATGCCGGCAGTAGTGCCGAATGGATGCTAAAGTAGAAACAAGGCAGCGTTTCCTTAAGACGACCTTTACCCTGAATGGTAACAGCTGGATGGAAGTGTCCGGCAAGCTCAAACCGCGTTTTATCACCTGTTGGTTTATGGGTGAAAACAAAAGGCTCCATAACGAGCGTGTCTGTGATTTGATCAAACCGAAATTGATATTGGGAAACACCTGCAAGGATATCATGGTTACCGGTGACCAAAATCAACTGGACATCGGCGTGTTTTTGCCGCCACTTTTCGATCAGGCTGTCGAAGGCATCATCCTGATCCATGCGACCGTGCAACAAGTCACCAAGAATTAGAGTAATTTCCGGTTGTAAATGCTCGATTAGAAGGGATAATCGTTTGAGGTCGCCGGCGGTTATTCCGGCTGGTACGGGTATTCCGTTTTTTCTAAAAATACGTCCTTTCCCAATGTGAAGATCAGCCACAATCAGCATTTTCTCATCTTCCCAATACATGGCGCGATCAGGAAGAAGAATGAGCGTCTGATTTAAAATCGTTGTCTTTATAGATTGGCCCATGACGATTTGCTTAATTTTACTGTCGAATTAATCAGGATAAAATATATATAGAGCCTGATCCGGCTGATTTGGCATAACGATCCACCTAAGATAATTTCTTAACTCTTCAATAATCGGCCTTCTTTTCCAACTTCAATTGCATCCGTTTCACCCGATCAACCAGTTTCTCAGAACTGACCTGAGCCCGCAGCCGGTTCACCATGATCGGAAAAGCCAGCGGCGTAACCTGCTTCGTCTCAATTAAGCGCAAAGTTGTGCCAGACATCCGTTTAAGACTCCGGCCGAGACGCGTATATTCAAGCTGTTTTGCCAAAACTTCCCGTGTAGCCTGTCTCAACAACAAATTTTTGGGCTCGTAGCGTTGAAATACGTTATAGAGCAGACTGCTGGAAGCCTGTAGCTGATGTCCACTCTTATGTCGGCCGGGATAGCCCTGAAACACCAATCCTGCCACTCTGGCAATTTCGCGAAACTGTCTGCGGCCCATCTCAGCAGCGTTAACACTTGCTAAGATATCTTCCAACAATCCATCGGTGCTAAATATACTTAAATCTTCAAAAGGCGCTACCGGTATGTTGCGATCAGACAGCAGTTCCAGCCCATAGTCGTTAACGGCAATCGATAGTGTCAATGGTTTCAATTGTGACAGCCGGTAGGCCAAAAGGGCCCCCAGCCCCTCATTCACAAGATGCCCTTCGAAGGCATAAATAAACAGATGATGTCCTTCCCGAGATTTGCATTTCTCAATCAATAAATCATTACTGCCAGGGATGATAGACCAGCGCGCCTGCAATTTCAGAATCGGTTGCAAGGCTGCCAGCTCGGGGGTTTCAAGCCGCTTGTGGGCCGCGTGATCCAATTGATCTCTAACCGCCGCAGCCAGTTCAGTGGATAGGGGCATACGCCCACCGATCCATTGAGGGATCGGGCCTTTGCGGGATCGGCTTTTGCGAACCCACAGGGTCATATCTTTGATTCGAACGAACTCCAGCAAACGCCCTGCAAATATAAACACATCTCCTTTTTTCAGCCTGGCAACAAAGCGCTCCTCTATCGTTCCCAATCGGTGGCCATTAAGGAATTTAACCAAAATGGCGGCATCGCTGGTAATGGTTCCAATATTCATCCGATGTCGAATGGCGATTTTTGGGTTTGCGGCTGTGAAGCGTCCTTTTTTTAATGTAATCTTGTTGAATTCAGGGTAAGCGGCCAGCGCATGCCCGCCGGCGGATACAAAATCCAAGGCCCAATTAAATTCGCGCTTCAAAAGATTTCTGAAAGCATAGGTCGTCTTTAATTCCCGATACATCTGATCGGGGTGAAATCCATCTCCCAACGCTACGGTAACCAAATGTTGAACCAGGACATCCAGAGGTAGCACAACAGGTTCACGCGGTTCGATACAACCAATTTCTACCGAATGGCGGGCGGCAGCCACCTCCATCAGTTCCAAGGCATTGGTCGGCACACATACAACATGGCTATGTTTTCCCGGTTTATGACCGCTTCGGCCGGCGCGCTGCATTAACCGGGCGATTCCTTTAGGACTGCCGATCTGAATAACCAGATCCACCGGTGTAAAATCTACACCCAGATCGAGACTTGATGTGCACACCACGCCTTTCAGACGACCACTTCGCAACCCCTGCTCCACGGATAAACGTTCCTTGCGGTCTAAAGAGCCATGATGCAGAGCTACGCGAGGTGACCAATCGGGACGCGCTTCCAAAATGGCCTGATACCAAATCTCGGTCTGAGATCGTGTATTGGTAAACACCAAGGTGCTTGCCGCCGATGCCATTTTTTCCAGCACCTGGGGTAGCAGTTTGAGCCCCAAGTGTCCCGCCCAAGGAAACCGTTCCACATGCGGCGGTATAACCGATTCCACGACGACCGATTTGGGCTGGATCCCTTGTACCAGACAACCGTTGTGAGAAAAACTTCCTAAAAGCACCTGCATGGCGGTTGTGGTATTGCCTAAGGTCGCCGACAATCCCCAAATTCTTATTTGCAGATTCCAGGTTCGCAGTCGCGCCAAGGCCAGCTCCACCAGAGTACCACGCTTGGAACCCAACAACTCATGCCATTCATCAACTACCACCAGCCGTGTGTTACCAAATCTTTTGCGAGCACCGGCATAGGAAATCAACAAGTTTAAACTTTCGGGGGTGGTTATCAGGACGGTGGGCAACTCTTTTTTCTGGCGATTTTTCACAGACGATGAGGTATCACCGGTGCGGCACTGCACCGACCATGGCAAATCAAGGTCTTTGACGACCTGATCAAGAGCCGCATGAATGTCGGTTGCCAGAGCGCGCAAGGGCGTAATCCACAAAACTTCTAACGGGGGTGCATCTTGTTTGAAGGCCTCATCAGGCGAAGCCGATTCAGGTGAACGAACTTTTGCTTGAGCCAGCCATTCTATAAGCGGACCAAACCAGGCGGCATACGTCTTGCCAATTCCGGTCGGTGCGTGAATCAGGCCACTACGACCCTCAAGGTAAGCATTCCAAGTATCGCGTTGAAAATCAAACGGTTGCCAACCTCTGCTACGAAACCACCGCGAAATGATCGCAATCGCTGTTGCGGTTGGATCGCCTTTTATTTTTTTGGCAATGTCATCCATGGCTTTGTTTGACGGCAAATAACATTTACCCTATTAGCGTTACGATCCAAACATTGACAATTCAGCGCAAAATCGCCGGATGTGAAACCTTGGCTTATTCTTCTGTAATGGAACTTTTTCAGGGCGCAGACAGTAATGCTTTTAGTGTTTCAATCGTATCAGCGTCTTCGATTTTCTTATCATGACGCCACCGTGCAATCCGCGGGAAGCGCACCGCCACACCGGACTTGTGGCGCTTGGAGGGTTGTATGCCTTCAAACGCAATTTCAAAAACCAGTTCCGGCCGCACCGAGCGGACTGGTCCAAAACGCTCCAGGGTATTGCGCTGAATAAAGCGATCCACCTGTTGAATTTCGGCATCACTCAGACCCGAATACGCCTTGGCAAAGGGCACCAGTTCCTTGCCCTGGCGCACCGCAAAGGTGTAGTCCGTAAAAAGCCCTGCTCGTCGGCCATGCCCCCTTTGTGCATAAATGAGAACCGCATCCACGGTCAACGGATCGACTTTCCATTTCCACCAGTCACCACGGCGTCTGCCCACCCTGTAAACCGAATCAAGTCGTTTCAGCATGAATCCCTCTACCCCACGCTGTCGTGATTCTTGACGAAGTTTGTTGAACATTTCCCAGGTTAATCGTGTTACAACCGGCGAGATGATCAAGCGCATTGCAGGATATGTCGACATCACCTGTGATAAAATATTCCTTCGCCGCTGCAGTGTCTGTTCGCGGATATCCTGAGAGCTAAATTCCAAAACATCATAAACAATGAAAACCACTGGGACTTCGCTTAGCAACTTTTTACCCACTTTTTTGCGCCCAATGCGGCGCTGAAGCTCCGCAAATGGCAGCGGCCGGTCCTCTTTCCAGGGAAGAATTTCACCGTCAAGCACCGTGCCATTAGGCAATGCGGCGGCATCGTGCATTAGCTCAGGATATTTGTCAGTAACAAGTTCTTCCCCCCGTGACCAGATAAAGACCTGACTGTTGCGCTTGATCACCTGACCTCGAATGCCGTCCCATTTCCATTCCACTTGCCAGTTATCCACCCCGCCGAGTTTGCCGGGATCATCCTCCAACGGATATGCCAGGTAAAAAGGATAGGGTCTGCTGATGTCTGCATCCCGCGTGTCGGCCGCAAGAATCTTTTGGTAGGTTTCGGCCGTGATGGGCCACTCGCCCATTAATCGATGGGTTATGACCGCCGCATCGATTCCGCTAAAACGTTCCAGGGCCCTTACCACCAAGCGCCGGGAAACACCTACTCGAAAACCGCCGGTTATCAACTTATTCCAGACAAAACGCTGGGGTTCATCCATCTGGTTCCAGGCATTTAGAATTTCATCACGCCGGTCCTCCAATTCCATGTTGCTTAAGGGCAAGAGATGCGCCTCCACCCATGCATGCAGGCGGCGTTCACTGGTGTCGGTCGCTGCCGGCAGCAGCAGGGTAATGGTTTCTGCTAAATCACCCACCACATCATAGCAGGCTTCGAAGAGCCAATCCGGCACTCCGGACTGTTCAGCCGCCCATTGCATCAGTTTACGGGTAGGAACTACCTGGCGTGGCTTGCGGCCAATCAGAAAATTGATGGTCCAGATAGCATCTTCGGCCGGTGCATGCTGAAAATAGTCCACCATGGCAGCAATTTTACGGTTGGTGCTGGTGGTTTCATCCAATCGGCGATAGAGGTCTGCAAGGGCTCTCATACGTGTTCATCCACCTCTGTTTCATCGCCATATTCGGTTGGAACAATTTCAGCCTGATGCCCTTGCTCTTTGAGCCAGCGGACCATCTCGGTTGCATAACCATGGGTAATTGCGATGCGTTCCGCATTCGTGGCTTTAATGGTCTGCACCAATCCATTCCAATCACTATGATCGGATAAAACAAACCCCCGGTCCACCGATCGCCGGCGTCGGTTTCCGCGAATGCGCATCCAACCGGAAGCAAACGCCCGGGATCGGTCTGAAAAGCGACGCATCCATGCCGGGTTGTCAGCCGAGGGCGGAGCAATTACCAACGCCTTTTTGAACACGTTGCGATCTTCAAGGGAGCTGACATACTGCGTTGCCGGCAGCCTGATGCCGGCTTCACGGTAGCTTTGGTTGACTTTTTCAACAGCGCCATGGGTTAAAATCGGTCCGATGGAAGCATCCAGGCCTGTCAGTATGCGCTGGGCTTTGCCCAGCGCATAGGCAAACAAAATACTCGTACGTTCCTGCTCACAATTTCTTTGCCACCAGGCATTAATATCCTGCAAAACGTGCTCTGGTGGTGGCCATTTGAATATCGGTAAGCCAAAGGTGGATTCACTGATAAACGTATGGCACTGAAGGATCTCAAGCGGTGCACAAGTTGGATCGAATTCCGTCTTGTAATCGCCGGAAACCACACTGATGTGTCCGCCGGCATTTATTTTTACCTGAGCCGAACCTAAAATATGACCGGCTGGATGCAAGGAAAGTTGAACCGAATTGATGGTAAGAACCTGGCCGTAATCAAGGGTTTCAATATCGGCGTCGGGACCAAGCCTGGATTGCAATATCGCCTTACTTTCCGTGGCACACAAATAGGAATGACTGCCCCCTCTTGCATGATCGGCATGGGCGTGGGTAATGACAGCACGCTTCGCGGGCTGCCAGGGATCAATATAAAAGTCACCTTCGCTGCAGTATAAACCGTTGGGGGTTACTTGTAGGCAATCATGTTTGTTTATCATTGTCGGTGTTTTCGTCAAAAAAAGGGCAGATTGTATCAAAGGATCGGCTCTAAACCATCGGATTAGATGCGTATCCCTTTAATGCTGTTTTTCAATGTTTGGGCCGAATGGTGCAGCGCAGTGAATTCCGAATCATTGAGCGGCGGCAGGACGGCATCCTCCAGTCCGTTGATGCCAATAACAGATGGGACACTCAGGCAAACATCTGTTAGCTCGTATTCCTTGGTTAACATTCGGCTTACCGGTAAAACGCTTTTTTGATCCTCGAGTACGGCCTCAACCAAACGAACGATGGCCATTCCAATGGCAGTGTTGGTGTAGCCCTTACGGTCGATAATTTCATAGGCCGCATCACGCACCTGCTCGAACAGCCGCTTCATCTCTTCCGGCTGAAAGGGTTTTCCTGAAACAACATTATCGACCAGGGATACACCCCCGATATTAGCGGCACTCCAGACGGGCACTTCGGTATCACCATGTTCTCCCAGAATGTAAGCGTGCACCGATCGGGGGTCGACGCCGTAATACGCTCCCAACAATGCACGGAATCGACCTGTATCGAGCATGGTGCCGGTTCCAATTACCCGGCGAGGGTTTCTTTGGCTGATTTTCTGGGTCACATAAGTCAAAATATCCACCGGGTTGCTGGCGATCACCAGAACCGACTTAGGCGAGTATCGATCCAGTTGACCGATGATCTCATTGAAAACCGCAGCATTCCGATTCAACAAATCGAGCCGGGTCTCACCCGATCGTTGCGCCACACCGGCTGTGATAATAACCATTTGCGCCGCCGCTAGATCACGATAGGTTCCCGAACGCA
>JASJAZ010000030.1 GCA_030066785.1 Desulfobacterales bacterium
CAGACCCTTAATTGGACATTGACTTTAGTGGCGGAAGGTCTGAAGGCGCAGTTTGCCAACCACGCCGATATACAAAAACAACTGCCCCAAATTGCGAAAGAAGTTGAATCTGGTAATATCTCTCCAGCAAAAGCCGCCGATCGCCTGCTTTTTTTTCTTGACAATCAAGGCGTGGTCTAGAATTTTATTTTTTTATGCTTTTAACATGGGTTAAATTTTAATCAGTTTATGCTATCGGCTTAAAACAGCAAATAGCACAGCTTTTATGAAAGGATGTCGCGATGGGTAGTGTGCAAGACAAATTAAAAGATCTCAAGGAGCGCGAAGCCAAGATCCAGCAGATGGGTGGCGAAAAGGCTGTTGCCAAGCATAAAGAAAAAGGTAAATTAACAGCCCGTGAGCGCTTAAACATATTGTTTGATCCCGGTACTTTCCAGGAAATCGGTATGTTTGTATCCCATCGATGTGTGAATTTTGGTATGGAAAAAGTTGATATTCCGTCGGATGGTGTGATCACCGGTCACGGATTGGTAAACGGACGCCCAGTGTATGCATTTGCGCAGGATTTTACAGCACGAGCTGGCAGTCTTGGTGAAATGCATGCCAAGAAAATTTGCCGGATTATGGATTTGGCCATGAAAGCCGGTGCCCCGTTTGTCGGTTTGAATGATTCCGGGGGGGCCCGAATACAGGAGGGCGTGGACGCCCTATCAGGATACGGCCAAATCTTTTATCGCAACTCCCTGGCTTCGGGCGTGATTCCACAGATATCGGCGATAATGGGGCCCACCGCGGGCGGCGCGGTCTATTCGCCGGCCATGACCGATTGGGTGTTCATGGTCAAAAACAGCAGTTATATGTTTATTACAGGACCGGAAGTAATCAAAGCGGTAACCGGTGAGGAGATCACGTTTGAGGATCTGGGTGGCGCCATGACCCATAATCAAAAAAGCGGTGTCGCCCATTTTGCCTGCGAAAACGATGAAGATGCCCTAAATCGCATTAGAACCTTTTTGTCATATCTGCCATCTAACAATATGGAGGACCCTCCCTTTGCGGATACCGGTGACAATCCCAAGCGCATTGATCCGGCCCTTAACAGCATCATTCCGGATAACCCCAATCAGTCCTATGATATGAAGGAAGTGATTCGTTCCATTGTGGATAACGGTGACATTTTTGAACCCCACGAATACTTTGCCGAAAATATAACCGTTTGCTTGGCCCGATTGAACGGGCGCACCGTGGGAATCATCGCCAACCAGCCGCAGGTTTTGGCCGGCTGCCTGGATATCAACGCATCTGATAAGGCTACACGTTTTATCCGGTTCTGTGATGCGTTCAACATTCCCATGCTCACGATTGCCGATGTCCCCGGCTATTTACCGGGTAGTCAACAAGAATGGGGCGGCATCATTCGTCATGGCGCTAAATTGCTGTGGTGTTACTCGGAAGCCACCGTTCCAAAGCTACTGCTGGTCACCCGTAAGGATTATGGCGGATCATACTTGGCTATGTGCTCGCAAGATTTGGGAGCTGATATGTCATTTGCGTGGCCAACTGCTGAAATAGCCGTCATGGGCGCCGAGGGCGCGGCCAATATCATTCATCGCAAAGAGATAAAAGCCGCCGAGGATTCGAATGCCAAACGCCAAGAAAAAATAAAAGAATATGAAGATCTCTTCTCAAATCCATACTGTGCCGCGGCGCGCGGATTTGTAGATGCGGTTATTGAACCGAGTCAGACCCGCCCCCGCTTAATTGAAGCCTTAGAAACCTTGTGTGGCAAGCGTGAGATTCGGCCGCCCAAAAAGCATGGCAATATCCCTATGTAACCATACTGCGATTTGGACCAGAGAATTGCCACAGCCCATTGATTGTATGTAAGCATTGGAGAAGATATGGAAGATGACAAAAAGATTGCGGCCGCGATTTCAGCGGTCATGGCATATATAAAAACCGAAGAGGATATCATGCTGATGCAGGCAAGCGCAGGTGGCACTGGCCATGTAGCCGGTACCGCCAGGCCTGCTCCGGCGGCCTCGGCGTGGGGTCTAAGCGGGCGTCAACAAATTATGCAAATGGGCAGCCTGATGCAAGTTAAAGCGTTTCATGGACGCACCTTGCCTTAATCTGCCGGCGGTACAATTACCGTTCTCGCCAAGATGTCTAAACTTTAACCAAATATAGAGGAGAACCAACCGATGAGCGATCACGATCAAGTCAAAATGACCAAAATGGATTACAGCCCGGAACGACCCAAGGCGGACAATCCAGTGAAAATAGAGGATTTGTCCTTGCGGGACGGGCACCAATCTCTGTTTGCCACCCGTGGGCGTACGGAAGACATGATACCGGTGGCCGAGTTGATGGATGAAGTCGGCTTTTGGGCGATAGAGACTTGGGGGGGCGCTACTTTTGACACCATGCATCGTTTTTTGAATGAAGATCCGTGGGAGCGCATCCGCACGCTGAAGCGCTATTTTAAGAAGACGCCCTTTTCGATGCTCCTGCGGGCCCAGAACCTGGTGGGGTATCGTAACTATGCCGACGATGTGGCCAATGCTTTCATGGACCGCGCCTGTGAAAACGGCATGGATATTTTCAGAACCTTCGACGCCCTGAATGACTACCGCAACTTTCAGACCGTCGTGCCCAAGATCAAGGAATACGGCAAGCATTTCCAGGGCTGCATTTGTTACACCATGACCGAACCGCGCCTGGGCGGCGAAGTTTACAATCTCGATTACTATGTGAACAAAGCCAAAGATCTGGAGGCGATGGGTGCCGACAGTATCTGTGTCAAGGATATGGCCGGCTTGATGGCGCCGTATGATGCCTATGAGATTGTGAGTGCGCTCAAAAAGAATATCAAAGCGCCGATTCATCTGCACAGCCATTTTACCTCGGGCATGTCGCCCATGACCCATCTCAAAGCCATTGAAGCGGGCGTCGACATTATCGATACCTGCATGTCGCCGTACGCCTACCGTACATCCCATGCCGCCATCGAGCCGCTGGTTATGACACTGCTGGGCACCAGCCGGGATACCGGATTTGACATTAAACTTCTGGCGCGCATCAATGAGATTTTCGAAAAAGAGGTGATGCCCAAATACATGCATCTGTTGGATGATTCCAAGGCATCCATCATCGATATCAACGTCTTACTGCATCAGACTCCCGGCGGCATGCTATCCAACCTGGTTAATCAGCTGCGGGAAATGGATGCACTGGACAAAATCGATGAAGTTTACAAAGAATTGCCCAAAGTTCGTAAAGAATTGGGCCAGATTCCACTGGTCACGCCTACCAGCCAGATTGTGGGCATTCAAACGGTCAACAATGTGTTGTTTGATGACGAAAACGAACGCTACAAGATGATCACCGCCCAGGTCAAAGACCTATGCTATGGATTATATGGTAAGACGGCTGTGCCCATTGATCCGGAAGTTCAAAAGAAAGCTCTCAAAGGCTATGAGCGGGGTGAGGAGCCGATCACCTGCCGTCCGGCCGAAGTATTGGAGCCGGAACTTGCAAAGGCGCAGGAAATGGCCAAAGGTATAGCCGTGGACCTAGATGATGAGGTTTTGGTGGCGATTTATCCGGTCACCGGGATGAAGTTTTTGAAATGGAAATATGGCAAAGAACAACCTCCGGAGGAGGTGCGTGCCAAATCATTGGAAGAAGCCAAGGCGGGTATTGATCTGGTCCGCAAAGCCCGTGCCGGACAGGTGGTGGAGAAGACCCAAAAGGAAGCCGCACCGGATAAGACTGAAAATCTGCGAACCTTTAATGTGTTTGTGGGTGATGATTTCTTAGAGGTTGGTGTGGACGAGGTGGGCGGATCGCCCGTTGTCAATTACATTCAACAAATGCCGGCGGCTCCTGTTGCCCAACCAATGGCGCCTGCACCTGTTGCTCCAGCCGCTCCGGTAGCACCCGCTGCGCCCGCCCCGGCGGCCCCGGCGGCCGAGGAACCGGCCCCCGCAGCGGAACCGACTCCAGCGGTTGCCGCTGACGTTGAAGGCACACCGATGACCGCACCCATGCCGGGTATGATTGTCCGGTATGAAAAAAATGTTGGAGATGCTGTCACCGAAGGCGAGACTGTGGTGGTGTTGGAGGCCATGAAGATGGAAAACGCACTGCCCGCGCCGGCTGGGGGTACCGTCAAAGCCATTAATTTCAGCAGTGGCGATTCAGTGGCTAAGGGTGACGTGCTCTGTGTGATTGGATAATCATATTTTTATAAACCTAATCGAAAAAAGGGCATGGGGCTTTCTCCAGTGAGCGCCGTGCTCTTTGCATTTTGGCATAGCTGTCAGTTTTCAAACTATTTCAGGCGTAAAAGCAAGAGCCCAGGAAGGAGAGGGGGATCATGAAGATCCATGAATATCAGGCCAAGGAACTATTTCGCGATTTTAAAATTCCGGTTCCGGATGGTGGGGTGGCGTTTAATGTAGAGGAAGCCCAATCAACGGCTGAAAAGTTGGGCAGTTTCCCGGTCGTGGTAAAGGCCCAAATACATGCCGGCGGCCGGGGCAAAGGCGGGGGCGTTAAACTGGCGCAGTCGGCGGAGGAAGTTAAACAGGTCGCCGGTTCCATTATCGGAATGAATCTGGTCACCCACCAGACCGGCTCTGAAGGTCGGCTCGTCAAGAAGGTTTTAGTGGAAGAGGGACTCAATATTGCCAAGGAACTCTATTTGAGCATTATAACCGATCGTGCGACGGCGATGAATGTAATTATGGCTAGTGAAGCCGGAGGCATGGACATTGAGGCCGTGGCGGCGGAGACACCGGAAAAAATCATTAAAGTTTTTATCGATCCGACCATCGGAATTCAATCGTATCACTGTCGTCAGGCGGCTTTTGGTTTAAATTTGCCAGCCGCTGCCCGCAAACCCTTTATGGCGATGCTGGCGGCTCTCTATCAACTGTTTGTGACCTATGATTGTTCCTTGACCGAAATCAATCCGCTGGTTCTAACGGCCGAGGACAATGTTATCGCCCTGGATGCCAAAATCAATTTCGATGATAATGCGCTGTTTCGCCACAAAGACATCCTGGAGTATCGGGATTTGGATGAGGAAGATCCTCTGGAAGTCGAAGCCTCCAAGTATAATCTGAACTATATCAAACTGGACGGCAATGTCGGCAACATGGTCAATGGCGCCGGTTTGGCCATGGCAACCATGGATATTATCAAATTGGCCGGCGCGGAACCGGCCAATTTCCTCGATGTGGGCGGCGGCGCCAGTTCCGAGATGGTGGAAAACGGTTTTCGCATTATTTTAAGTGATAAAAATGTCAAGGGTATCCTGATCAATATTTTTGGCGGTATTCTGCGGTGTGATGTGCTGGCAGAAGGGGTTGTGCAAGCGGCCAAAAACACCGGCATTGATGTGCCGGTGGTTGTTCGCATGGAAGGCACCAATGTGGAAGAGGGACGTAAAATCTTAGCGGCGTCGGGCTTGAATTTAACCACGGCGGTGGATTTAAAAGATGCCGCTCACAAAGTGTCTCAAATAGTCACTGCTTAGTGATGCACATCCGCTGCGATGTTTTAATCAAAATGTATGCTAACCATAATTACAAATGATCTAACGGGGTATATCCATGAGTATTTTTGTCGATAAAAACACACGGGTTTTAGTCCAAGGAATTACCGGGCGGGAAGGTCAATTTCATACACGCCAGTGCGCGGCCTATGGAACCAATGTGGTTGCCGGGGTTACGCCGGGAAAGGGTGGGCAGGAGGTGGACAGCATTCCGGTTTTCAATACCGTCAGCGAGGCCGTTAATGCCACCGGCGCTAACTGCAGTTTGATATTTGTGCCTCCGCCGTTTGCAGCCGATGCCATTTTAGAGTCTACCGATGCTGGTATCGCGCTGATTGTCGCTATCACTGAGGGCATCCCGGTAATGGATATGATGAAGGTCAAACATTATTTACAGGATTCATGCTCCCGTCTGATAGGTCCCAATTGTCCGGGAATTATTACGCCGGGCCAATGCAAGGTTGGCATTATGCCGGGCCCCATTCATATGCCGGGTGGGCCCATCGGGGTTGTTTCCAGATCCGGTACCCTCACCTATGAAGTCGTCCACCAATTAACCATGAAATCGATCGGGCAAACAACCGGGATTGGTATCGGCGGAGATCCGGTTAACGGCACCAATTTTATTGATTGTTTGGAAGCGTTTCAGAATGATCCCGAAACCACGGGAATTGTCATGGTGGGCGAGATCGGTGGCACGGCCGAAGAAGAGGCGGCGGAATATATCGCCCAGCATGTTACCAAACCGGTGGTTGGGTTTATTGCGGGCTTAACCGCTCCGCCGGGAAGACGTATGGGGCATGCTGGCGCTATCATCAGCGGTAGCAGTGGCACCGCCCAAGGTAAAATCGAGACCATGGAGGCCAACGGTATCCATGTCTGCAAGGACCTTGGCGGATTGGGTGATTTTTGTGCAGAGATTTTTACCTAAAAAATTTTTGCTGTTGATCAATAACGTCTGAAAACAGCAGATTATCTGAAGACCAATACCGAGCGCCAAAGTAGAGACAAACCATGCACGAGATGGGCATCGCGATGCAAATTGTAGAGATCGCCACCGAATCTATTCCTAAAGATATGGCGCATGCCCGCGTGGCCCGGGTAAATCTGAAAGTCGGAAAACTTGCCGCGGTGGTGCCGGAGAGCCTGCGGTTTTGTTTTGAAGTCGCTGCGCGGGAAACCCCCCTGGCCGGTGCCGAATTGCACATTGAAGAAATTCCGGTGGAGGCGCGCTGCAACGACTGCAACCATGAATGGACGATCAGTGAGCCGGTGTTCACCTGCCAGAAATGCAACAGCGGTGCGATTAAAATTCTTTCCGGCCGCGAGCTGGACATTGAAACCATTGAAATTGCAGACGAGGATGCGACAAATGTTTCCTGAAGGTTTTAAAATAATAAGACACTTGCATCACCATGAGTCGCATAAATCACCACGGACCCACACGCAATCAGGAACGGTGAAAAATGTGCAAACATCGGATAACCGCAAAATCAAAGTGGTGCGTCGTGTCCTGGATGTCAACCAACAGATGGCCGAGCGCAACCGTCAGATGTTTCACGAAAACGGGGTGTTTGTGTTAAACATTATGAGTTCGCCGGGATCGGGCAAGACAACCACATTGGAAAAAACCCTCGAGCGAATCATGTCGAACATCAAGTGTGCCGTCATTGTGGGCGATATTTGCACCACCAATGATGCCGACCGGTTGGCACGTTCCGGGGCACCGGTAGTACAAATCAACACGGATGAATTTGGCGGTGACTGCCATCTGGCAGCCCACGTCATTGAAAAAGCGGCTAACGGCATTGACTTGGAAGCGATTGAATGTCTGATTGTTGAGAATGTGGGCAATCTGGTGTGCCCTGCAGAGTTTGATATCGGCGAAGATCTGCGCGTGGTGATTCTCAGCGTTACCGAGGGAGAGGACAAACCGCTGAAATACCCGTTAATGTTTCGGGAGTGCGATGCTGCGATTTTAAATAAAATCGATCTGCTGCCATATCTTGATTATGATTCTGAAGCGGCGGTTCAAAACATATTGCAGGTTCATCCCGGCATTCCGGTTTTTGAGCTATCAGCTAAAACCGAAGAAGGATTTAAGCCCTGGATTCAGTGGTTAACGGCGCAAGTTCGCTCCAATAGAAACCATTAAGCCTGCTGTTTCAGCAATAGACCTTTAAACTTGCCTGATAAGTGTTAATTGGCCTTTTTTTGATATTCTTTCCAAAATGGTGACATTTCGCGCAACCGGGCAATGATTGCCGGCATCTCTGCAATAATGGTATTCACCTCTTCTTCGGTGTTGTAAATACTGAGACTAAAGCGGATGGAACCGTGGGCCGCTGTAAATGGAATACCCATGGCCCGCAACACATGCGACGGTTCCAGTGAGCCGGAGGTGCACGCTGATCCCGAAGAGGCACTAATGGCAAATTGATCCAGCATCAGTAGAATAGACTCGCCTTCCACATATTCAAAACCAATGCTGGTGGTGTTGGGCAGACGTTGGTCGGGATCACCGTTAATCATGGCGTTGGGCACTTTTTCTAACAGAGCATTTTCAAGTTTGTCACGCAGCCCTTTGACCCGCGAGTTAATATCAACCAAATGGTTTTTGGCTAGCTCACAAGCTTTGCCCAGACCGATGATGGCCGCTACGTTTTCGGTGCCGCCGCGGCGACCGTGTTCTTGATGGCCGCCGATCATGAACGGCGCAAATTTGGTACCCTTGCGAATATATAAAACTCCGATTCCTTTGGGGGCATGAACTTTGTGACCCGATAGGGAGAGCATATCCACCTTGGCCTGGCTGACATCTACCGGCACTTTGCCGACGGCCTGAACGGCATCGGTGTGAAAGACGATCCCGCGTGCATTGATTTTGGCCGCGATTTCTTCAATGGGAAAGATAACCCCGGTCTCATTGTTGGCCCACATGATACTGACGATGGCGGTGTCGTCGCTAAGATGATCAAAAAGATAGTCCAAATCCAGGCGCCCCTGGCCGTCCACTGGAACAAATGTTACTCGGTAGCCTTTTTTAGACAGATGTTCACACAAATTTTTAACCGCCGGATGCTCCACCCGGGTCGTAATGATGTGTTTTTTGGTGGGATATGATTCAACAGCCGCGCGAATGGCCGTACTGTTGCTTTCAGTACCGCAGCTGGTAAAGACAATTTCTTCGGGCAGCGCATTGATCAATTCCGCAACCCTGATCCGTGCCTCTTTAAGTTTACCACCCGCAATGCCGCCAAACGAATGCACGCTGGAAGGGTTTCCGTAAAACTCTGAGAGATATGGTTGCATCGCTTCAACGACTTCCGGTGCAACCTTAGTGGTGGCGTTGTTGTCCATGTAAATGACATCCATCAGTTCACCTCCTCAACCACCAGTTCCGGAGTTACCAATTCGCGCAGCTTGGCTTCAACATAGTGCTTAAGGGTTATCTGCGAAGATTTGCACGTGGCGCAGGTTCCACCAAGTTTAACAATGACCCGCTCACCATCCACATCCACCAACTCAATTCGGCCGGCATCCTTTTTCAAAGAAGGATTGATCTCACGTTCCAGGGTTTCTTCAATCAGTTTAATTTTCTGAAGATTGGTCATCTGGACGGCTGGCTTCACGACTGGTCGCCGCACACCGTGGATGGAATCTAATATTTCTTGGATGCTATCATGGCATTTACCGCACCCACCACCGGCTTTGATGTAATCGGTGACATCTTCGATGGAGGCCAAATGGTTTTCTTCCACAACCCGCTCAATATCCCGATCGGTCACCCCAAAACATTCGCAGACAATTTCGCCTTCGATTTGCTTCTCCGGTTCGCCGCGGTAGCATGAGATGGCCTTTTCCAGCGCTTCGCGCCCCATGACGGAACAATGCATTTTTTCCTTGGGAAGCCCTCCCAGATATTGGGCAATATCGTCATTTGTAATTTTTTCAGCTTCTGCCAACGTTTTACCTTTCAGCATTTCAGTTAATGCCGAAGAAGAAGCAATGGCACTGGCACATCCGAATGTTTGAAATTTGGCATCCTCTATGCGATCGTTGGCATCCAGTTTAAGATAGAGGGTCAGGGCATCGCCACATGCAATGGAGCCGACCTCACCTACTCCATCGGCATTTTCGATAACACCGACATTGCGTGGATTTAGAAAATGTTCTTTGACCTTATCCGTATAGTCCCACATGTTAACCTCCCGAACTTGACAATTGACAATTCTGCCGGCCTGCGATGCTAGCTGACAGCTACAACATAGTAATCACTTTATTGTAAAAAAAAAGGCGGAGGCTTCGGGGATAAGCGCGGTTATGATCTAGCAAAACGGCGCCTGAATTTATGAAATTTAAGGGTGGCTGAAAGTCGCTTTTGTGATAGGATTTTCAGTCTTTGTATGACACCGGTTTAGAGACTCATTCCTTCAAAATGTTACATCTTGGTTACGGTTGACAGTTATCGAGTCAGATATTCTGATAATTTGGTTCTGAAGCTATCAGACACCGGGACGGTCCGGTTATGTTTATAATTGTAGCAGACCTGTGCAGAAGCTGCTTGGGCATAAACCAGCGAGTTGTCCATGCGATCCACCAATCGATACCGTAAATCAAACCGCTTGGTACCAATAGCATGCACCCATATTTCAAGCGTTAGTTTGCTGTCCAGCATTACCGGTTTAAGGAAATCGCAACGGATATGCGCTAAAATAAATGCGAAATCAGACGGCTCGGATATATCGAGCATCGCATGAAAAAGTTGTTTGCGCCCTTCTTCAAAGTAGGTTAAAAAAACAGCATTGTTGACGTGGCCCATGGCATCAAGATCCCGAAATCTGATATCAATGTTGGCTTTAAATGGTTCCGGCATGTATCAGCTCCTCTGTCTATCTTTTCTTTTTGTATATGCGTTCCCAACGGCTGAATTTCAAGCAGACACCGTAGGCCTTATAATTTTGACTGTCAAGGCAATCTGATGCCGCCTGCGCGGTTGCGTTTACATCAAGGACATCTTAAATTGGTTTCAATCGATTTTTAAAGGGAAAGGGGGACTTGAAATATGAATGTCAGAAAAGCCATGTTCATGGGAAGCTGGTATCCTGGCAGTGCTTCGAGCTGCGAGCGTGAGATAAATAGTTTTCTCGGAGAAGATGGATATGCCTACATACCCCGGGGAAATTTTAAAGGCGGTATCGTTCCCCATGCTGGTTGGTACTTTTCAGGCAGTATTGCTTGCAATGTAATTCATTGTCTTAAGGAAGAGCGTTCGCCTGATGTTATCCTCATCTTTGGCATGCACCTACATGCGGATTCTCCTAACATTATTATGACTGAGGGCGCCTGGGAAACACCATTTGGCCATATTGTTATCGCTTCTGAGCTTGCCACCGCCTTGAACAAACGTTTTGAGTTTCAAATCGAAACCACCGAGCATTTCACCCAAGATAACACCATTGAACTTCAACTACCATTTATAAGATTCCTTTATCCCGACGTACAGATTGTGCCGATTGGAGTGCCACCGTCTGTAAGATCTCTAGAAATTGGTAAAGTGGCGGTGGAGATTGCCGATCAATTAGGGCTCCATATCAAGATCATCGGTACTACGGATCTGACCCATTATGGCCGCAATTACGGCTTTGCCCCCGAAGGAACCGGCAATCACGCGGTCAACTGGGTGCGCGATGATAATGACCGCAAAATTATTGAGGCTATGATGGCCCTTGATCCCGAACGCGTGATTGGTGAAGCACTGACCAATCAAAACGCCTGCTGCGCAGGCGCGGCGGCAACTGCCATAGCGGCGGGAAAACAAATGGGTAGTGAGAAGAGCCACACAGTTGGCTACGCCACCAGTTTTGACAAAAGTCCCGGGGACAGTTTCGTAGGATATGTCGGGATCGTTTTTTAATCTTTGAACGCTGCGACATCATCTGCAAAGGCAGCCTCAAAGGCTGCCTTTTTTGTGCGGAGACGATTGTCGAAAATGGACTGACAGAGCATCTGTTACCATGAAACCTAGTAGCGGCAAGGTGTCATTTTTCGGTGAAAAGCTTGACCGGGGCCTATTTCATTGAGTTGGATCATTCTTGAATACCGGCGAGCTTAAAGACATTGAAAGATCATTTGAAATCTTAACGGGTTTCAGATAACCATCAGATCCATCTGATGCTGCAACCTATGCTCCAGGGTAAAGAGATGTTTGTTTTAAAAAAAATCATTCCCCCGTTTTTATTGCCTCCGGGAATCGTCATTTGTTTGTTATTTGTTTGTGGTTTCTGGTTGTTTTTGAAAAAGAAACGCAAACTATCGTTTTTTATAATAATGATGGGTGCTTTGCTCTGGTTTGTTTCCATGGCGCCTGTGAGTAATTTCCTTTTGCGAGGCCTTGAGGCCGAATTTGAAAATTTACCGATTCCCAACGGTGATGCCATCATTCTTTTAGGCGGCGGCGTGAATGGGTATGTCACGGATATGACCGGCATTGGCCGGCCATCAGACATGATGTTGGGAAGGATGGTGACCGCGGTTCGGCTGCAAAGGCGTCTGAACATTCCGCTGATTGTATCGGGTGGCAAAATTTATAAAGACAGTCCGATCGAAGCGGTGATCGTCAGGCGGTTTTTACTTGATCTGGGAATCGCTCCCGAATACATCATTGTTGAGGAAAAAAGCCGCGATACCTGGGAAAATGCCCTGTTTACCCGGCAGATTTGCGAGTCACGCGGATTTGTAAAGCCGATTTTAATCACTTCGGCCTATCATATGCGACGGGCATTGTTGAGTTTTCAAAAAGTTGAATTGTCGGTGACGCCATACCCGACGGCATTCAAATCTACTAAAAATATACCTTATCGCTGGAGCGCTTATCTGCCGAGAGCTAGCAGCCTAAGCGCCACCGCCGTGGTAATGCACGAATATCTGGGATTGCTTTTTTATTATCTGTTTTACTAATTGATGTTTAATTGAAGACGAAAATAAAGTTCCCGCGGTTTAGGCGCTTGCAACCATAAAAAATTGTTTTGATTGTGTGCTAATGGCAAGTCGGTATTAGGATGCTGGTGTTTGGATGCATTTTTTTATTTCTGTATTTGCTAGTTTATTATCAGGAGGTAGCGATGACGATGATGCCGCAAATGGTGATATTTCTAATCATGGTTTTTTTGGCAGCGCCGGTTTGGGCTGAAACACCCTGCCAGACCGCTACAATGGACATCACAGAAACCGCCACGGTAACGGCGATGCCCAATCAAGCCACCCTGTCCTTTACAGTTGAGTCCAACTCACTCAAGGCTCAGACGGCGGTTAATGCGAATGCCGAACAAACCCAACGCCTGCTGCTAGCCTTGAAAAAGGCTGGTGAAAGCAGCGATCAATTGAGCACCTCGGGTTATCGATTGTCACCGGTCTATGAAAAAAGCTACGGCAACAATCCCAAAGGGTATCGGGCCCAAAATACTATTACCCTCAAGACCAAAGCATTGGATCAGTTGGGGCGCTACATTGATGAAGCCGTTGCTAATGGTGCCAATCGTGTTGCCGGTTTAACATTTAGTAGTGACAAGCAAAATGAATTACAACGAGAGGCAGCCGAGCAAGCCTTGCGCCTGGCTGTAAAAACGGCTGATAGCTTGGCAAAGACTAGCGGGCAATCAGTGAAGCAGATTCTTAAAATTACATACCGTGCCGATGGCCCGATTGCGGTTTACAGTGGCGTCGCCCGCATGGAAAGCGCACGTACACCGATAGAAGCCGGCCCGCTGAATGTAAATGCCACTGTTCAGGCGGTTTTTGAAATGAACCCGATACCCTGATCTATTTTATAACACGCAATTTGTGGGTTTGGCGTAATTTATCCCATAAGTGGCGGATGATCAATCGGCAGGCGTCATCTTCATTTAAATCGCTTTTTTTGGCGGTAAATCGGCAGGCGGTCATCAACTCGGTATTGCCAGCCCACAGTCCAAATTTGTCCTTAATATACCGGCCAAGGGAGGGAAATAATGATGGCAGCTCACTAATCGACATGTTGGCAATGGTGGTACAATCTTTTAATGATAGTTCAGATGCTAAGCGTTGTACCGCTTCATTGACATTTCGCGGGGGATGCGCTGGTAAAGTGGATTTTTCACGGGAATCAGGCGTTCGAATGAATCCTGCCCGGCCATCTTTGATCATATTCAAGTAACAGACGGCCTCAAGAATATTTTTGACCGCGTTGTATATTTGAGGATCTTTGCTGGCCCTGGGTCCGGCCACATTTAATACTTCAATGGGGACGGCTTTAATCCAATCGGCGATTTGTTGGGCGGCATTAAAGGCCGAGGCTTGTTTCAAGTCAACATGCAGGCATGGCTTGGTGTGTTTTTGGGCCATTTGGCGGGTATAATCTGAACCGTCGGTTAAATCACCGTGAGAGAGAATCAGGGTGCCATCCGAATCGATGACATTTTGTTCCGTTCGCAGTGCATAGTTGGCGCTATGCATTTCTCTGACATGATATTTGGGCGGCAATTTGCCATCTTCGGCTTTGCGCCCCTTGGGTACCCAGCCGCCGTGCGGAATCGCCATTTCAATGGCTAGATCCAGGGCGGCTCGATCCGCGCCCGTCTGCCCACCCGATATGATTTTTTTTATCATTGCGAATTGAATCTTTCTATTTTGCAATAGATTAAAATCGTCCTGTTGGGATTGTCAACAAGATTGATCGCATAAGGATCGTATTGCTCATGAGAGTTTATCCTTTAATCGAATAAATTGGCATCTGTCTGTGGTGCGTTAAAAAGCTTACAACTTTAAAAAAGCTGTGTTAAGAAACTTAAATCGATTGATTGATATTTTGAATCCGCGCAAGCATAGGGATACGCTTGAATACTACCGGGGTACTACACACAGAATTAATATAAAGGGCGGGGCATATGAGCAACAAAGACGTTAACACTCCTTCCAATTTTATCCGCACCATTATCGATGAAGATCTCAAAGTCGGTAAAAATGACGGTCGCGTGGCAACCAGATTCCCACCGGAGCCAAATGGATACCTGCATATTGGGCATGCCAAGTCGATTTGCCTGAATTTTGGGATTGCCCGGGATTATGGCGGAAGGTGCAACCTGCGATTTGACGACACCAACCCGACCAAGGAAGAAGTGGAGTATGTAGAGTCAATAAAAGAAGATGTCCGCTGGCTGGGTTTTGATTGGGAAGAACGCGAATACTATGCATCTGATTATTTCCAAAAGCTATACGCGTACGCCGTTCAATTGATCAAGAAAGACAAAGCGTACGTTGACAGTCTTTCGGCTAAAGAAATAAAAGATTACCGTGGAACCCTCACAGAGCCGGGAAAAAACAGCCCCTATCGCAATCGCAGCATTGAAGAGAGTTTAGATCTTTTTGAACGCATGTATGCCGGTGAATTTGAGGACGGTCAGCATGTGTTACGGGCTAAAATCGATATGGCGCATCCCAATTTATTGATGCGCGACCCCACCCTTTACCGAATCCGTAAGGTACCCCATCATCGCACCGGTGACGCCTGGTGCATTTATCCCATGTATGATTTTACCCACTGTCTTTCCGACTCCATCGAGGGCATTACCCACTCCATTTGTACCTTGGAGTTTGAAAACAATCGCGCGCTGTATGATTGGGTTCTCGATACGGTCGAGGCAACCTGCCATCCCCAACAAATTGAATTCGCGCGGTTGAATCTTGATTTCACTGTTATGAGCAAGCGTAAGTTAATCGAACTGGTGGACAAAAAATATGTTGATGGATGGGATGATCCTCGCATGCCAACGATTTGCGGTATGCGTCGACGGGGCTACACACCGGCTGCCATTCGCAGCTTTTGTGATCGGATTGGCGTGGCGAAACGGGATAGCATTGTTGATATGGCCTTATTGGAATACAGTGTCCGGGAAGATTTAAATAAATGTGCCCCTCGAGTGATGGGCGTTTTGCGGCCGCTTAAGGTTATCATCGATAATTATCCTGAGGACCAAGTTGAGGAATTGGATGCGATCAACAATCCGGAAGATCCGGATGCGGGCATGCGCAAGATTCCATTTTCGCGGACCCTTTACATCGAGCGGGAAGATTTCATGGAAGATCCTCCTAAAAAATTCTTCCGACTGGCCCCGGGCCGAGAGGTGCGGCTGCGCTATGCGTATTTTATTACCTGTATCGATTTTGTAAAAGACGAGCAGACAGGCGACATCATTGAACTGCATTGCACCTACGATCCGCAAACCCGAGGTGGTGATTCACCCGACGGCCGTAAAGTAAAGGCGACATTGCATTGGGTGTCAGCCGCGCATGCGGTGACAGCAGAAGTGCGCATGTATGATCGCTTGTTTACCGTCGAAAATCCCCTGGCGGCCGAGGGCGATTTTAAAGACTATCTTAACCCCAACTCCCTGGAAGTTCTCAGGAATTGCTATTTAGAGCCGAGTTTAGCGAGGGCTCAACCGGGTGATCGCATTCAATTTGAAAGGCTGGGATACTTTTGCGTGGACCCGGACACAACTCCGGAAATGCAGGTCTTCAACCGGACGGTCACGTTGCGTGATACCTGGGCTAAAATTGCCAAGAAGCAAGCAGGGCGCAAAAAATAACCTTGGTGTGAAGTAAAATGATTGCGATTTAAACGCTGGCAAGATCTGTTATTATAGTTGTTTTTTTACAACCATTTTTGCCGCCGCTCATTATTTCGGAACATTATAATGCAAAGCGGTATAGCCATCCGGCATCACCCCATTGGCCGACGGTTGCTTTTTCGATAACATTAAAAAGGCTTAGCTCAATCTGAGCTAAGCCTTATGCTTTATGGCTGGGAGAGAGGGATTCGAACCCCCGTTGACGGAGTCAGAGTCCGTAGTCCTGCCGCTGGACGATCTCCCAATTTATTATGTCTGAATGATACAAAATGTCTTTTGGTGAGTCAAGCGCCTTTTATTTGGCACTGCCTGGCAATTATTCCGTCCAAGCAATCGATACACGCCTTCATCTTTCTTGGCGCCATTCATCAACACCGCTGTGATTTCGGTTTTTCAACCTAACAGAAAATGCCATATAGCCAGCAATACAAACCGACCGAATAAAAGGATTAAAATAAAAATAACCAGAATACCGGAGATCTTTTTAAAATGGGTCCTTAGCCTGGAATATTTGCCCGAAGAATTCATGGCGATAGGGGTTCAAGGAGGCCAAAGTTTATCCAACCGTATGGAATCGTTAGTTTACGGTCATATGCGCCTGATTATTAAGACGATGCATCATGTGCTGTAAATCCGTGCCGCGTGTAAATCCGCTGCGCTGTCGGTGACATGATAAAATCAAGAAAGAGCTGCGCATTTTCAGGATGGGGTGCCCGTTTGAGTTTGCAAATATAATAATTGATGCGGTCCCGCTGATCCAAAAACTCGCCTGGCGCCACCACTTCAAATGGCAGATCGGTGGCCTGGGCATGTATCGCTTCAGTGATCCATACCGGCCCGGCATCCACCGTTCGCTTTCTGATCCTCAAGGGCGTTTCCCGGTGATGAACCACCGTGAAAATGGTGGTGCCTAAAGCACGTTTCGTCTCCATGATATGCTGAACAAGCGCTTCGCCGCCGGCCGCTCGATACATATCCATTATATGGTAAGCAATATCTTCATTGGCTGGATCTGGTTGAGAAATGCGGATATCATCACGGCCAAGATCTTGAACGGTTCTAATACCAGCAGGGTTGCCAGCCGGCACCATTAGGGTCAATCGATTATGAAGGTAAAGGTGATAATCAGAGACGTCCACATGCCCGGAACTTTCAAGCGTCTGCATGCCTGCCAAATTAACCGATGAATAAATATCCGGGTAAATGTCTATCACCGTTTGATTAAAAACAGCACCGCCCGCTAAAATTTGCTTAAGCTCCAAACCAGGTGGTAACGTTTCATAGAAGATGTTGGTTACTTGGGGACACTTTTTTTGAAAGGCTGCTACCAATTCCTTCATGGCCATGAACTGGTTGCCGGCCATAAAAAGTGCCAAATCACATGACGCCGCTAATTCCAAATGATGCAGATCATCGGATCTTTCAGGGGGAATCACCGGTAACTGTTTGGTATCCATGAGCCGATCCCTTTTTACTGTAATTACGCAGTTGATGCTATTTGTCAAATTGTCTTGCATTTACCAAAGTCCCGGCGGAACCGCAACGGGTTACTAATGCCAGATCAAACCCTGCCGATCAAAGCCAACCGACAATCTGTTTCCACCAAGCCCCCGGCCATTTTCAATGGAGTCGATCCCCATTGGATATTTCTTGATAAACAAAACATCATTGTCTTGAATCAGAAGTAGCGATGGTTATTGTTTTTGGGATATGCTGTAGGGGTATTGATCCGCTATCAATTTTATATGCATGCCGTGACAATCTTTTGGATAACTATTCCGAGAGGAGGAAAAAGATATGAAGGAAAAAGCCAAAGCAATGTTGCTGGCCTCGTTCGCTTCTGACTCATTGGCATTGGGCGTTCATTGGATTTATAATACCAATGTCATTGATAAGAAATTTGGTCGCGTAGAGCATTTGGTCAAGCCGATCAAACAATCTTATCATAAAACCAAAGACAAAGGAGAATTTACCCATTACGGGGACCAGACGCTGGTATTGTTGGAATCTATCGCCTTGAATCAAGGATTTGATCTCAAAAATTTTGCCAGGGAATGGCAGGATTTTCTTCAGGATTACACCGGTTACATCGATCAGGCCACTAAAACAACACTTGCAAATTTTCAGTCCGGCCAAAACGAATCGTCGGCTGGATCGCATTCCACCGATCTTGGCGGGGCAGCGCGGATAGCGCCCTTGGTCTATTATTATGCCGACGATTTAGGCACCTTGGTCGCTGGTGCCCGGGCTCAAACAGCCATGACCCACAACCACCCGGATGTCATTGCCACGGCCGAATTTTTTGCACGCGCCACCTACCAAGTTCTTAACGGCAGTTCACCCATCGCTGCCTTAGAGTCGGTTGTCAAAGAAGACTTTTGCCAAAACACGCCACTGGGCCACTGGGTCGCTGAAGGACTGGAGAGCAGCGGTCAGGATACCCGCGAAGCTATTTTGGCATTCGGGCAAATGTGTGAAATCGAAGCGGCCTTTCCCGCCACCATCCACTTGATTGCCAAATACGAAGATAATTTTAAAAATGCATTAGTGGAAGACGCCATGGCCGGCGGCGACTCAGCTGCTCGCGGCCTGCTCGCCGGAATGATGCTGGGGGCTTACCATGGACTGAATGCAATCCCGCAGGATTGGCTAACGGACATGACGCAATACCAACGGATTAGCGATTTAATTGGCAGACTCGATTAGACGCTGAATCAATTTAGTTATGGTTTATTTTATTCAAACTCAGGTTTTAGCAAGGCATTGATTTCTTCCGGAAATGCCATGCAAAGGGTTTCATTGTATAAGTTTCGCAAAGCACCAACGTCCGGTGTACCCAATGCTTGATTAAAAAAAGTCCGTGGCGACAGCAGCATACGGAAGCGGGTCGCAGCATCTTGTTCTGCTCCTGGAAAGAAGTTCAAATTAAAATTGTAAATACCCATGCGGTCATAAGCTTTTAGAGCGCAAACAACCCCCGTGGCCAAGTCGCGTAAATCGTCAGCGGTAAGGTCAAGTGTAACGTTGGCACGATCCACTATCGCCAGGATATCACCGGCGACTCCCATGGGCGCAAATGCGCTTAGCCAGGTCGTTCGGCCGATTTTTCCCAGGTAGCGCTTATCTGCGGCCGATTCTTCTGTGACCAAGTCATCCCAGTAATTACTTTTATGTTTGTTAAAATATGTTTGAGCAGCGGCCGTTTCTTCGCGCATCAGGTTGGGCAAAGAAGATGTTGCAAAGACCTGAAGATGGGGATGAATTAGAGAACTGCCGGAGGCCGGCATATAGTTCCAATTTATCAGGTGATACACCGATTCAGGGTGTTTTAACGCATTTAGCTGTTTGAAAAAATCCATGGCCAGACCGAAGCCTTTGGCAATCCACTGTGCGGTTATTTCGGCGATCGGCACAAAATGCCTGCTGCCTAAGGTCGCTACAGCACTGAGACTATCGTATGGGGCTAGATTAGGAAAAAGCACCAGATCATCGCTGGTCAAACGCCCTTCGGGTATGATGTCTCGGGGAAAACAGGGCGTGATTTTCATAATCCGCTCCGGACAAAAGGGACATGTCGCCTCGCTCCCGCCGACGATTTGTTTAAAATCGGGCTTTGGCCAACTCAACTTCATAAAATGACATATGCGAGCGGTTCGGCCTGTCAGCGGATCCAGACGAATTTCACTGGGCACCACGCGTTTTTGCATGTTTTTCATTGGGTTCAGCATGACGGTTTCTTTTTGATGCGCTTCAAATTGCATGAGGCCTCCTTAATTTTGGGGGAATGGCAGGTTGTCGCTGGTGATGCGGTTTTTAAGACCAGTTGTCATATATCAGCTGATAGTCACAAGGCAATCGTCTCGCCTCCATACAGCCAAAAGCAATTGCTTGCTATTTGGTTTAAGTCATAAAGAAACTGCCTGAAAATTACAACCGGTACGGCCTAATAAAAATAAGATGTCTGAAATAACATATTGATATTAAATATATTAAGAAAAACGGACTATAATTTGATGTTAAATATTTATTAAATAACGCCATTTCATAGATTATTTGATATGATGATAGTTCAGTCTTAAATAATAACGAATTAGGGAATAGCACTATATGGAGCTTCATTTTACGAAAACAAACGGGCCGGCCGACGAAGCCATCGAGCAGTTGATCAACTTGGTTGGTGATGTTCATCATCCCGACATCGTGCGGGAAATGATTCTGGCAGCCCTTAAAGCCGGCCGGGAAAATGCAAAAGCCATGGACCTGAAGCTGATGAATGCGACCTCTAAAGAAATGCGGTTCACAGCCAAAGTCTTTAGTCCCTACCGCCATATCAAAAAGGTCACCGTGTTCGGTTCGGCCCGTACCCAACCCGATGAACCGATTTATGGCATAGCCCGTGAATTTGGTCGCAAATTGGTAGAAGCTGGTTTCATGGTGATTACGGGTGGCGGTGGCGGTATTATGCATGCGGCCAACCAAGGCGCCGGATCGGAGCATTCTTTCGGAGTAAATATTCGACTGCCTTTTGAACAGAAACCCAATCCGGTGGTTGACGGCAATCCGCGTCATATTACCTATAAATATTTTTTTAACCGCAAAGTGGCTTTTCTGAAAGAAGCCGCGGCCGTGGCATTATTTCCAGGCGGTTTCGGCACACTGGATGAAGCCATGGAAACCCTGACACTGGTGCAGACCGGCAAGCGTGATCCAATTCCGCTTATTTTAATAGACGAACCAGGCGGGACCTATTGGGAACATTGGATTGGATTTTTGAAAAAGGAGTTAAGGGACCAGGGGTATATTAGTGAAACTGATTTTCACCTGTTTGAACGTGTCGATTCGGTGCAGCAAGCCGTTGAAAAGATAAAACGGTTCTATCG
>JASJAZ010000202.1 GCA_030066785.1 Desulfobacterales bacterium
AAAAAAACGTGATCTCAGTTGGGTTTTAAGGTTTTGCGTTTCGCAGTGCATTTCGCGCACTACTTCCGGCCATACAAGGTTGAGGGTTCGCCCCATACCAATGAAATGATTGCCGGATCCGGGAAACACAAAGGCCATTTTTCCGCCAACCCCCACAGGCTTTGGAGAAAAACCAACCCCGCCCCGCCCTTTGATTTGCTGCGCCTCATCGGCGGCAACTAGCCGTTTAGCCTCAGCAATATGCTGTTTCAACTCGGACGCGCTACTGGCAACGATGGCGACGCAAAGGCCCAAAGATGCTTTGAATTGATGATGCTGGTACCAGCGACGCGCCAGAGCGTCCATTGATACGGGGGTATTTTTCTGGTCAAGCTTACCGTTAAGACGGTCAAGATTTGCAATTAATCCCTGCTGGGTGTCTGCATTAATGGCAAACAGCCCCACCGCTTCATCGCCCAACGGCCGCAAACGCAGCGGTTCCCACTCTGGAGATGTCATCGGAACATGTTGGTCAGTAGTGCATGCGGGTGCGCCCTCAATCAGTAAATGCATGCAATTGCCATCCATGGTCATGGCACCCACACAAGCGCGACGTGGGCCTAGCTCTCGGTTGCAGGCCCAATATTCAGCAAATTGTGGCAAATAATAGGGGGATCCACTCCATTTATTCTCATATGAAGACGTAAACCCCAACAGGGGTGGAATAATTTCGTGATAAAGGCATAAACTGGCCTTTAGAAATGACATCAAACCCGCCGCAGCACCCATGTGCCCGAAGTTTGATTTGCAGGAGCCGATAGCACAACTTTTTAGGTCTTGATCGGGTTCGTTTTCACGCCCCTTTGCAAGCAACGCACCGGCTTCCGCATTGTCTTCTTGAGGGATGCCACTGCCATGTGTTTCAATGTAACCGATGGAATCAAAATCAAATTCATCCCGGTCACCGGCATCTGTCAAAGCCTTGTCTAATGAACGCGTATAGGCCGCCGCGGTAGGGGTAAAAGTAGCGCAATCTCCCTTACTGGCACTCCCAATACCATGTATGATGGCATAAATACGGTCCTCATCTTCAATTGCTTGGGATAGTGGCTTGAGTACAATTGCCACCGCACCCTCGCCCGTAAGCGCACCATCAGCCCGTTGATCGAAAGGACGGATCTGATTTTTTTGGGAAACAGGTCGCCATTGACTGAAAGCAAATACTTGACGGGGATCACCACCTAGATCCACAGCGCCCACCAGCGCCGTATCAAGCTCATTTTGTTGAATCAAACGCACCGCAATCTCAAGTGCCTTTAAACCTGAGGCAGAATCGCAGGATACCGCAAAGCTGGGCCCGCCTAATCGGAACTCGCGTGCTAACCGACTGGCCACGATACTTCCCAAAGAACCCATCGTTCGGGAAGCCGTAAGGGGGGGGTGATATGCTTCCTGCAAGGTCTCCGTCCATTTAGCCGCAGCCATATCATCAATCTTTAAACCGTATTTTAAACGCCATTCGGCAACCGCATTGGGCATATTCCATCGCAAATGATAGTCGGTGGTTTCAAAATCAAAATCAATGCCCACAATCGCCCCGGTTTTAGGCCGCATTTTGCGAAGCGGCATTTTTGCATTTTGAAGCGCTTCTGCGGCTATTTTCAGCATCAGCAGCTGCTGCGGCAACAGATCGGTAATCTCTTTGGGGGGTATATGAAAATCTGTGATCATGACGCGCAATGATTCGATGAAGCTGCCATCAAAAAGAGAGTCGTTCCCACAATTTCTGAGTATTGAATCGCATCCTTGCCAGCGCTCGGAAGGACGTTCTTTGATGCTGCTACGACCACGAAAAATCGCCTGCTGGATAGCGTGCAAACTCTCCAAATGACCCGCAACGGCGGCCATTCCAACCACGGCCACCGGTTTGGTGACATTTTGGTGGCAACGGGGTTCAGCGTCCTTTTTTAAAGTGTCTGCAATTCGATAAGGAGGGCCGGCGTCACCATTGCTTTGATCGAAAGGTGGAGGTAGCCATTCTTCGATTAATAGGTGGGCGTTGATACCCCCAAATCCAAACGCACTGACCGCCGCTTTCAAGGTGGTATTTGGATGGCGACGGTTCCAGTCTTGGACCTCGGTTTGAACTCGAAAAGGGCTAGCGTGGATCGCACTGTCTTGATGGGCATTGGTAAAGTTTAAACTGGGTGGCAGTTTTTGGTGTTTCAGGGCAAGCAATACTTTAATAACCCCGGCGATGCCAGCCGCTGTCAATAAATGACCAATCATGGACTTCACAGAACCGATGGCGCATTGTTGCGGCGACCATTTGTGCGGTGACCATAAGTTTTTAAGACTAATCAACTCTGTGGCATCGCCTACCGGCGTGCCGGCCCCATGACATTCGATCAAATCGATTTGATTTGGTTGCCATCCGGCCGAATCGTAAGCTGCCACCATTGCCCGAAGCTGCCCTTCATTATCCGGGGCCAATAAATTGCCCTTTATATCATTGGAGATGCCGATACCCCGTATAATGCCGTAAATGCGATCACCATCGCGAAGGGCGTCTTGTGTGCGTTTCAATACCAACATTCCAGCACCTTCCCCGACAACCAAGCCATCAGCTTGTGCATCAAAGGGCGCACAGCGACCCGTGGGGGATAGTGCATGCAACTGACTGAAACCGATTTGGGTAAATAAGCAATCCGGTCGGGAAACACCGCCGGCCAGCATGGCATCCGCCCGATAGGCCTGCAATTCATCACAAGCCAGCCGTAAAGCATATAATGACGAGGCACAGGCGGCATCCAATGTATAAGTGCCACCGCCTAGCCCCAGCGCTTGGGCTGCAATTGCGGCTGGAAAACCGGTTACTTTGGCGGCCAAGCAGTCATTGCGCGTAAGATTTAAGGTCGTATCTTGGAAATGCTTTTCAAAAATGGCTTTTTCATGGCTGTGGCTCAATAGCTTTCGGGCCAAGCGTGAGGCAGAATCAGTTGGTAACGCAATCGCCGCCAAAATAATACCGATTCTCTCTGTTCCCGAGGGTGGCAAGGTAATTTGTTCAATGGCGGTTTTACCTGTATGCAAAACGATTTGATGCATCGGGTCTAATGATCGGAGCAGTTTGCCATCACTGTGGTAGCCCGATGCATCAAATTTAAAATCTCTAATCAGGCCGGCATTGAGAGAAAACGCTTTATCCGGAGCGGGCGCTTTCTGCAAAACTTTGTTCGGTGGGATGATCCATCGCTCCTCGGGAATGGGGCCAACGGCATTGTATTTTGAAATGATATTTTGCCAGAATTGATTGATATCATTTGATCCGGGAAAAATCCCGGCCATTCCGACAATGGCAACGGATGGTAAAGGCATAGCTAAATATTGGAATAGGTACGATGAATTCAGTAATTATTACCAAAACTAAATTTTATAACTGACAATTATTATTTTAGCAAATAGATTCAGTACCTTCGTTTCTGTAATTCACAGTTGACAGCTAATTGGAGAAATCTTACCTTCGGACGCTAAAATCATCTTACGATTGAATCCAAAGGAGTTTATCATGAAGATTGTTTTTCCCACTCAAGTTGAATCTGGTTTTGATAGTCCCGTCCACAACCATTTCGGTTCTGCAAAGTTTTTTGTGGTGGCCGACACCGAAAACGATGAATGTCAAACCTTTGTAAATCCGGATCAGTTTCACCTACACGGTCAATGCCAACCGACTAAAGCTTTGGAGGGAACCGATGCTGAGGGTGTTGTGGTCGGCGGCATTGGCGGCGGAGCATTGAAAAAATTGCACAATAATGGCATACGGGTGTTTCGCGCCGTTGAAGGTACAGTCCAGGAAAATTTATTACTGCTGCGTGCAAACAAATTACCGGAGTTTGATCCGCAGACGGTATGCGCCGGACATGATCATTCCGGTGGTTGCAGTCACGGATAGATGCCAACTCTCAGTGGCACACATCGATGCAATTGGATATACAAAAAAGCCGCATCAGGCATAGCAACCATTAAATTCTTTTTGAGGAGGTCTGCATGACCACTAACCTGCCGATTGGCAGTTATCAGCAAGAGCAGTTAGATGCCCTAGCAATGGTGTTTAAGCATCTAAATGTTCAAAGGTCTGTTGAAATATCAGCACTGCGGGAAAAGATTGAGGACTATGTAGCATTTCGCCAAGAGATGCACACATTTCTAGATATGCATTTCAAAAACCTTTGTACCACTAAATGCTATCAAAGTCAGCTAAGTGCGTGCTGTTCCAAAGAGGGCATTATTACCTTTTTTGCTGATGTGGTGGTTAATGTGCTTGTTTCTTCTGAAAAAGAAATAAAGCATTTGCTTCAGATCCTTCAGAAACCGAATAACGGCAATAAGTGTATTTACTTGGGGGCCAAGGGTTGCTTGTGGCAAATAAAACCGATTGTTTGTGAGCGTTTCTTATGCGATGCCGCCGCCAATGAAGTTTTTGATTCGAATCCAATTGCCAAAAACACTTGGTTGCGTTTAAAGCAACAAGAAAAAAGATTTACCTGGCCAGATCGCCCAATACTATTTGATGATCTTGAAGCATGTTTTCTTAAGGCCAACCTATCTTCTTCTCTGATGTATATGCATAATAGCCCTGGTTTACTAAGGATTAAACAACAATCAAACAGTAGGTCTGTATAAATGTAACTGTCACTTCTAGTGCGCGTTTCACCCTCATCAATAATTTTATGATGTCGGTAAAAAGAAAGAACTAACCTCGGCTAACGAAACAACTATCTTCTGGTGGAGCTGTTATCCGCTTGAATATCACTATCGCCAACAATCTGCGCCTTTCCGACGTCCCCCCGCAACTAGATAAAATCCTCATTAAAAACCTCGAATTTATGAATCCAAAGTGGCTTGAAAACCACCGTTTGGGGCGCTGGAATCGGGGAACCCCAAAAATGCTGCGGTTCTATGATCGCCTAAGAAACGGCTCTTTATGGATTCCAAGAGGGTATACAAGGCATCTGATAAAACTGTGTCGCCAACATAACATCCAATACGAGTTTGTGGATCAGCGCCGCAGATTGCCGCCGATCGCCTTAAAATTTAGAGGGCAATTAAAACCGTTTCAAGACAAGGCTGCTAGTCGCATGCTGGAAAAAGATTTTGGTACGCTTTGTGCACCAACAGGCAGCGGCAAGACGGTGATGGCGTTAAATATGATGGTTAACCGTCAACAACCGGCCTTGATTATCGTGCATACAAGAGATCTGGCTCAGCAGTGGCTGGAGCGTATCAATTCATTCTTAAATATCCCCCACTCACAAATCGGATTTATTGGCGGCGGCAAACAAGTCCTGGGCACTGAAGTAACAGTCGCATTGGTGCAATCTTTGTACAAATGCGCCGATGAAATCGCATCTAACATCGGATTTTTAATTGTTGATGAATGTCACCGCTGCCCCAGCCGCACTTTTACAGAGGCGGTGTCCTGTTTTGATTCGCAATATATGCTTGGATTGTCAGCCACACCCTGGCGGCGTGACAATCTCTCAAAACTAATATTTTGGCACCTGGGAGATCTTCATTATCAGATTGACAAAAAACAATTAATTGCGTCGGGGGACGTTTTGGCGGTTGATGTCGTTGTTCGCAAAACGGATTTTAAACCTTATTTCGATCCTGTTCGGGAATACAGCAAAATGGTAGCCGAACTGACCAGCAATGATAAACGCAATCAATTAATCGCAGCTGATGTGGCCGTCGAGGCCGCTTCATCCAGAGGTATTTGTTTGGTTTTATCGGATCGCAAAAAACATTGTGAAATTCTCGCCTCGCTGCTGCGCTTTAAACACAACGTCAACAGTGAAATTTTAACAGGAGATCTCACTATCGAACAACGTCGCAAAGTGATTGATCGTCTGATGGATGGCCAAGCGAAAGTTTTGGTCGCCACAGGTCAGTTAATTGGTGAAGGCTTTGATCTAAACACTTTATCGATTCTTTTTTTAGCAACGCCCATTAAATTTAGTGGTCGGGTGCTTCAGTATCTGGGAAGAGTTTTACGGCCAGCACCCAATAAAATGAAAGCCAAAGTATATGATTATGTGGATGTCCATGTCGACGTTTTAAAGGCAGCCGCAAAAGTACGCCAGCGAATATATAAGAATTAAATATGCAATTATTACAATAATTAAATATTACTAACTAATTTATTACTTTAATATTCTATCGAATAGGCATCAAATTGTAATTCAATAGTATTATGTATAAATACAATATTCTAATATTAAATATTTAATGTTATACATTATTAAATCATCAATACGCCATCGCTAATTTTCCGCGTGTATCTTTCGTTTTCAGAACCTCTATTCGAATTCGTAAAAAACACAATATATAGTATTTATCTTGACAGAAATATCTATAGATTGTATTTCCGCATCACTGCATGCCAAAAAAAGCAAACATACCACGTTGCTTTCATTAATGTTTTCAACCATATTGCGGGGATCCCAAAATAGCTTTGACCAATTATCCTCACATCATCAAATTTATGGTTAGATGGATCCTATTGGGTTTTTTTTTGATCGTAACACAGGGCATTGGAACCTGTAATTACGCCCATGGTACGTCTTCGGACCACCAGCAACCGGAATCGGCACTTCTGCCGGTTCGATCCGGGTTGCCTCTATTTAATGATGATATGGAATTTGATTCGCTCATTTTGGCCCTGCAACGCAATTTGCGCTATTTAAGAAAGGTGTCATCTACAACCAGCTTTCAGTATGGACCCGATTCGGTATCATGCAGCCAAGTTCAAGAAACCCAAGAAACCTTTCTGCGGTTGATTGCCGGCGGAACCAACACAACATTGCTGAACCACATCATTACGGAAAAATTCCGTATATATCGTGCGGCAGGCACACGCAAAGATTCGCGGGTCTTGTTTACCGGCTATTATGAACCGCTGTTGGAAGCACGCAAGCAGGCTGATGGCTCATTTAAGTATCCGATCTATAAAAAACCAGATGACATGGTGACACTTAATTTGTCCAATTTTGACAAGCGATTACCATCAAAACGCCTGGTGGGAATGGTTCGCAACGGTAAAATACTACCATATTACACCCGTTCTCAAATTGATGGCGGTAAGGTTTTAGAAAATCGCGGGCTGGAAATTGCATGGCTTGATAATCCGGTGGATATCGCCATTCTACAGATTCAGGGATCGGGGCGTTTGCGCTTTAAAGATGACAGCATCATTTCACTAAATTATGAAGCATCCAATGGCCATCCATACCAAAGCATCGGCAGTTATATGCTTAGACAGGGATATTTGGATCGCCGCTCCCTTTCACTGGGCCATATTAAACGATTTCTTTTAACCAATACCGACCTAACAACGGAAATTTTACATCAAAATCCTGCATATGTTTTCTTTAAAGTCAGCAATGAAGGACCACTGGGAAATATTAATGTTCCTCTGACTTATGGCCGATCAGTGGCTTTGGATGACACTTTATTTCCAAAAGGTGCATTAGGTTATATTTCCTGCAAAAAACCGCAGATTGATCGGAATGGAAAAATAAGTAGATGGGTATCATTTTCACGCTTTGTTCTGAATCAAGACACCGGCAGCGACATTCGAGGTGCGGGTAGGGCGGATCTTTTTTGGGGCAGTGGTGACGATGCAGAGGTTGCTGCCGGTAATTTCAAGCATCATGGCTCTCTTTATGTGTTGGTTAAAAAATAAACAATTAAAATATGATATTATTAATAAAAATTAAAATGAGCCAAAGTATATTTTGGCCCAAAGATATTTCTTTCCATGCAAGTTGTAAGATTTTTTCTCGCCATTAAGCCCCACTGAATTTATTGACACATACCCAGCCTAATGCAGCAATTTACCATCATCACCACGCCTCTACCAAGTAAAAAAGACATTCCAAACTTGATAATTTCAATATCAACCTATTGAAATTAAACAGTATCCATTGTCTATTTAGTCGTTATCAATCGGAATCGGCAACTCAAATCATTTAGGGCAAGCAAAGCAACATTTTCTGACCTCTCTATCGGAAGATTTGAAGATACAGGTGAAGATAGTTTACATTTTTTTTGTTTTTTTCTATATTTATTACAGTACGAATACATATCGGTTCTAAATGACATCCCGTCGAAATCACGGAGTTTTTTAATGGATAAGAAAACAATATATTCTATCCTGGACAGTGATAGTCCTGCAATTAGCGATATCAAAAACAACCTGAGTCTGATAACCGGTTTTTTAAAGCTGGTTAAAGATATTGATGGTCTTACCAACATTAACCAACGGTTTTTTGAAGACAGCCGCAGTCTTTATGAGAGTGTCTCCAAAGAGCGGAGTATCCAGAGCCTTGAGGCCAAACTAGAAGAATTTTTCGATGCACCACTTAAGGAATCCGGTAAACCGGCTTCACTTAAATTGCGCTACAGC
>JASJAZ010000203.1 GCA_030066785.1 Desulfobacterales bacterium
AGCCCCTAATAAAAAGAGTATCATCTCCTTTTTATCACTTCGATAAAACTATAGATTCGTACTACGAAGGCATAAAAAATATGAAGTAGTGATGAAGGCACGTTATGGGGCCAGTTTAGTTATGTGGCGACAATTTAATTCCGTTTTATGATTTCATTTGATTCCCGGAAAATAATAAAATCTCCATTTAATTCTTCTCATTTTCCTCCCTTTTAATTCACATCTTTAAAGCTATCGGGTTCACCATATTATTCCTAAAATCATTTTCTCAAATCCTATGCTAGGAGAGAAAAAGATGGCCAGGAGCCCCACACGCAAACGTCCATGCCGGGTATGTAAACGCTGGTTTATACCCCATCCACGACTGAAGGATCGGCAGAAGACCTGTGGTGGTGAGCAATGTCAGCGGGAATGGCACCGCAGAAAATGCGAGCAATGGAATCACAACAATGCCGATTACTTTAAGGACAATTATCTGGATAAAAAGCTTGAGCAAACCGGCACACCGCGAAGCCGGCTAAAGACCGGATTGCCCCTGTGTTATGTTCAGCAGCTCATCGGCACACCTGAGTTGATCATCATCGAGTACCTGAGCCAGCTGCTCCTACGACGCTGCCGCCATCTGATTCGTCCGCATCCCCTGGTCAATAGGCCATCGAGTGGTCAACAACCCCCATCGGAGTTTTTAAGAGGTGATCCGCATTCAAGCTACTGTAATCACTAACTATACTGACCAACTATTGACCAAATGTTTTTAAGAGGTGATACATGCATAACCTTCTGAAAACAATTATAATTTTAACCGACTATGGTCATAATGTTTTTAAGAGGCGATCGACTTTAGTCAATGAACCGGTATATAGCTGCTGACAATAGGAAAGGAGTCGATCATGATCACCAAAAAGGTTCTGGTTGCCGATCGCATCCGACGTATCGAAGGGGGCTTCAGCTTTATCCCGCATCGGTTTTTAACCGATGGATTTTTAAAGGCCTTAAGCCAACATGAGCTACTGTTGTATATTTTTCTGGTTTTGGCTGCCGATCGTTATGGACTCTCATTTTACAGCTATGATCGCATCTGCTCGCTTTTGCGCATGAGCCTTGAGCAGCATATCGCCGCCAGAGACAGCCTGATTGAAAAAGACCTGATCGCCTTTGACGGCACCCTTTATCAGGTGCTCTCATTGCCGGCCAGCCTCGGCCAAGGTTCAATGAATACAACCGGACGGCAACTGACGGGCTGTCAGACACCGACGGCCATCGGCCCCATCATTGCTCAACTATTTAAAGGAACTTAGCAAAAATGGCCGATTCTCCTATCCAGCAATGCACCCCATGGCTTGAATGGTACATCCAACAATACGGACCGCCACAAAAAGACCCTGCGGCAGTTGCCCGACTGATACGCGCCACTGCCGATTATCTTAACTGGATGAAATCCGTCAACTATCGCCTTGGTACTCAATACCGGCACCAGATGCAGTTGGAACTGTTTTTGGATTTTGTCAAAAACCGCCGTTTGCCTTGGCAACAACTTTTTACCGTCAATACCCGCGAGCATTTTAAAAAAGTCAGTGGACTTGCCACCACAGCAGCTATCAATGGGCTCTCCCGGTATCTGGTTAAACAGGGTCAGATAAAAACCCCACTGCCACAGCATCCACAGCAAAGAAAACTTGCCGGTATATTTGAAGACTATTTGCAGTTCCGCCAAGACAGCCATCAGACAGACACCCACCAGTTAGTGGCCATCCGAAGAGTGCTATCTGCTCTTTGCGATTACCTCAGCGAGCAGGATATCACCCTGCAGCGGCTTCGTATCGAAGATCTCGATGCCTTTATGGCAAAATTTTGTCAGCCCTTTTCGTCGGGCACCTGCTGCACCTATCGAACCATTGTGCGCGGTTTTTTATCCTATCTGCATCACCAACGCGACATCTTAAAAAAAGACCTGGCGCCGCTTCTGATCGGCGCCCCGCAATTTGCCAAAGCCAAGCCCCCGAAATTTTTGCGTCCCCACGAAGTCAAACAGTTGTTTGACAGTCTGTCGGTTAACTCAGCCAAGGACCTTCGTACTTACGTCATGGTTCACCTGGCTTATACCCTGGGGCTGCGGCCCTGTGAGATCTGCCGCATCACCTTGGATGATATTGCCTTTAAAAAGGCACTACTGAGCCTTGAGGGTCGTAAAAACGACCAGCCCCTAACGCTTCCCATCCCTGAGAAAACCTTAAAGGCCATCGTCGCTTATATGGTCGGCGGCCGGCCCGACAGCAAAGACCGTCATCTTATCTTAAGCTTCCATGCCCCCTATGGTCCGATTGTCGCCGGCCTGGTGGGCCACTATATCCAGCAGGCCATGCACAAGGCTGGACTGAGCTCAACGCCTTATTGGCTGCGGCACTCCTATGCTCAGCACCTGCTCAGCTCCGGCGCCTCCATCTATGAGGTCAAACAGATGCTGGGCCATCGCCATATTGAATCCAGCCGTAAATATCTTCACATTCATACTGATTTGATGCGCGAGGTAATCTTAGATGAGCCGCTTTGAAAGCTTTTTGGCACCACAGTTTGAAGACTATATGCTCTATCGGCAGCAACTGGGCTATGATACCGACAACTTGCGCTGTGCACTCAAGACCGTTGACCGTTATATGCTCACCCAAAACGCCGATGCCAGCGATTTGACACCAGCATTTTTCCTGAGCCTGCGGGCCAATCTGCGCACCCAAAACAAGTCTATCAATCGCGTGCTGTCCACCACACGGATGTTCTTTGATTACCTGTTGCGAAAAGACTACTGCCAGCATAATCCATTAAAGGATATCCCCTTGCTGCCCGAAGAAAATTTTATCCCCTTTATCTTTGCTCCATCTCAAATCAATGAACTGATTCAAGCTACAGCTAAGCGGTTGCAAATATACGCCAAAGATTTTGTTAAAGATCTGGGCAGCTACATGGCCATTTTACTTTTAGCACGCTGCGGAATGCGCATCTCAGAGCCTTTGCGACTGCAGCGTGAACACTTCCGTGCCGATGACAGAACGCTTTACATAGAAAAGACCAAATTTAAAAAAGACCGCCTCATTCCCATACCCAATTCGGTGGTCACCGAAATTACCAATTATCTATCCGTACGTCGCAGTTTTTGGCATGCAGATTCCAACTCTTATCTGCTGGCGATGAGCAAAGAAAAACCCTTCTATGATGAGTTTATCCGCCGGCGTTTTCATCAGGCCGTTAACGATATTGGCCTCAAGTGTCGCCGGCAAACCATCGGCAACACCAATATTGCTGCGCCTACGCCTCACTCACTGCGCCATAGCTTCGCCGTCAATACCCTAAAGCGCATCAAAGATAAGGGTAAATCCCCACAACATGCCCTGCCGGTGCTGGCCGCCTACCTGGGCCACAGCGAGTATAAGCACACAGTTAAATATCTCAAGCTGCTCGATGCCAAGCATCGATACCAGCTGGTCAACTTTATCAAAACGCAAAACCGGGACCCATGAAACTGTCAACCTGTCTCAATCAGTTCTTTGTCCAATATCTGCCTCGCATCAAAGGCAGCAGTGAAAAAACCATCCACTCCTATCGCGATGCCTACCGGCTGTTTTTACCCTTTGCCGCCGACTATCATCATATCAAAATCGCTTCATTGCGCCTTGAACACCTCTCAGTTGAGCTGATTATTGCCTTCCTCAATCATTTGGAGGATAAACGCAAAAACACTGCCTGCACCCGCAACCTGCGCCTGGTGGCCATCAAATCACTGGCCAAGATGATCCGCTTCAAGTATCCGCAGCACCGCCAACTGGCCCAACAAATCTCGAACATTCCTCAAAAACGCATGCAAAAAAAGCTGATCGGCTATTTGTATCCGGAAGAAATCATGGATGTCTTCAACGTCGTTGATTTAAAGAAAAGTGAAGGCTTGCGAGATTATTGTCTGCTGCATCTGCTCTTTGACTCCGGCGCCCGGGCAACGGAGATCGCCACCCTTAATATCGACTACTTCGACGCTCACAATCAAACACTGGCCATCTTAGGCAAAGGCAACCGCTTCCGCCAAATCAAGCTGTGGCCTAAAACCTGCGAACTGGTCACTCTGTATATCCAAAAATACCGGGGCACTCCAAAACCGTTGTATCGCCATCGGCTTTTTATCAACCAGCGCGGACAAGCATTTACGCGTTCAGGCATCCATCGGCTTTGTCGAAAATATTTACAGCGCGCCCTGCCGCAAAAACGCCTTAAATCTTTGCATGCGGCACATAGCTTCCGCCACGCACGAGCCGTCAATATGCTTAGCTGCGGTGACTCCGTTACCGATATCAAAATCCGCCTGGGACACAAAAATATCCAATCCACCATGGTCTATTTGCACATGGATTTGACTCACAAACGCAGCGTGCAAAAGAAATTTATTCAGTACGCCCAGTCAGCCCTTAAACATGATCCCAAACTGGATGAACTCATCGACTGGGATCACAAAGAAGATATTCTGGAATGGCTCGACAACCTCTAAACTAAGAAGAAAACAACATCGGTCAGGATAAAAGAGGTATCAATTTACACAAATTGCTATGTCGCCACTTTTTTTACAAATTTGCAATTTAATCGATAACTTATTGAAATTTATTCGAATCCAAATTTATCGCCATCAGGCCAATATCTTACATACTATCAGGGGGTTAAGGCAACTCGCAACATAGGGCACGAAACATACAATTTCACTATAGTGTAGATTGGCCAGGGGAAACCTATAATGGCAGGGGGTTTTATATTTGATCATCAAATCTTTCCATTTTAATCCGATCGTTATGTGGATGAGTTTATCATAGGTGTTTAAGAAAAAAAGTGAGATTTCTGGTCCAGAATCCTAAAGTCTAACATTGTTCCAGTATAATTGAGTATTTCAGGCAGCCAAGATTCAGGAAGATAATAATGCATGAGTTGAACGTCGGGGTCACCTGCGGATGCGCGTAGCGCATTCCGTCAGGTGCATCCACTCCTTGGGCCAGCCTTTCATCTCGCCAATTTTCCCCTCGATGTGGCCGCCGCTTACATACCAGCATGTGCAAGCTGGTATGCCCATTATATGCCTTCGCTCTAAGCGGGGGGGGACCAGCGCGTGGAAGCGCCCTCTCATGGAGTCGATTTTCCCTGGCCGGTCGAAGACTTCCAAACCAATGGTGTAAGCTTTCAGGTTATCGGCCCGGTCATCTAATTTTTCGTTCACTACAAAATGTAAAAATTCCCTGAGGCGGGCCGCCTTCTGAAAACCCGGACTGTCAGAAATTTTTACCAATTGGGTCCTGATTTCAGCAGCGGATGGAGCGGATCTATCGGCGCTGGATTTGTTTTTGTCTGTGGCGCGCCCTTCCATTGTTTTTAATGTCCATAATTACTTAAGTATCTATATTAATTAAGTAAAGAATCCTGGCCCAGAGGGCCAGGCTTTGAGCTACCCCTGAAAGGGGTAAGTATGCCTTGCCCCCTGAGGGGGCAAGGGTAGTTGTCCCCCAGATTTTTTAATCTTCGAACAGATCTTTTTGCTCTGCTCGCTTTTCTCTCTGTTCTTGATATTTTACGTATTTTCGGATCATATCCGAATTTAGGCCTACTGTATCAACACAGTAGCCTCGAGCCCAGAATTGGTTGCCCCAGTACGGCTTGCTCTTTAACTTTTTAAACCTGTTCAGTACTCGTATCGCGGTTCTGCCTTTTACTATGCCCACATAATCGGATATCGATATTTTCGGCGGCACCATTGCAAGTAGATGAACGTGGTCAATCTGCACGTTGAGTTCGATAACTTCGCATTCTTTCTGCTCGGAAAAGCCTCGAATGCATTTATTGACCTCTTCTGCAATTTGCCCGCTTAATACACGATATCGATATTTGGGTACCCAGACAATATGATACTGGCAATGCCAAATGGTTTGTGTTAATTTTCGAAATCGGCTCATTTGTTACTCCTTGATCTTTGGTTGTGGGGACAACTTGATCTTTGAGTAACATTGAGCCGTACAGATGGCAAAGCCTCTGTACTCTGACCTGGCCCAGAGGGCTGAACCGTGCACACACTTGACACCGTGGGTTTCATGTTCTATGTAGAAAGGTATGGAGATCTGCGGTCAACATTTTTCCAAACCTCTTATTGACAAAATTCAAGCAATCGTATTCAAAGAGCCCTCCATATCACGCCGCGAGTTGTCGCGGCGGGTGTGTCACTGGATCGGTTGGCAAACCGATGATGGCCGTTTGCAAGACATGAGTTGCCGCAAGGCTTTGGCCAATTTGAACCGTCGTGGTGTCTTGGAACTGCCAGCGGTCAATACAAGATATAGTTTCCAAAGGAAGAAAAGCGCTTCGATTGTTCCAGATGTTGTTGATATCGAATGTTCTTTGTCCGAACTGGGTAAGATCACCGTTGAACCGATTTCCAGTCGCTATGCGAAGCAATCCAAGATTTGGTTCACGCTTATGGACTACTACCATTATCTTGGCGGCGGCCCTTTGTGTGGTGCTCAAATTAGATATTTGGTCAAAAGCTCGATTTACGGTGTTCTGGGTGGACTGGCTTTCAGTTCGGCAACCTGGGTGCTCAAAGCTCGTGATCGACACATCGGCTGGACGGAGAGCGCCCGACGGACAAATCTTAATAGAGTTGTCTGCAATACTCGATTTTTGATTGTGCCGACAGTCAGGGTCAAAAATCTTGCTTCTCATGTGTTGTCGTTGGTACTCGGCCGCCTTGAGCGCGACTGGCAACAACGTTACCATGTTCGGCCGGTTCTCGTGGAAACATTTGTTAATCCGATACAGTTTGATGGTACCTGCTATAAAGCCGCCAATTGGAATTACATTGGTGATACGGCTGGTCGTAGGGACGGTGTTCCCAAAAAGATTTTTCTTTACTATCTTTGTTCTCGCTGGCAAGAAACACTTTGTGTGTCGCCCCCGATTCGATTGGGAGATATGCCGACTATTGAGCACCCAGCACACTGGGCCGAAAAGGAGTTTGGTTCGGCACGTTTGTATGATACTCGTTTGAAGCAACGCTTGTATACTGTTGCCCGCGATTTTTATAATCGTCCGCAAGCCAATATGAGCGAGGCTTGCGGCAGCAGAGCCAGAACCATCGGCGCCTATCGTTTTTTCCAAAATGAGAAAATAACCATGGATGTCGTTTTGACTCCTCATACTGAAACGACGATCGAGCGGATCAAAGAGCACCAGGTTGTCTTGGCTCCACAGGATACGACCACCTTGAACTATAGCACACATCCGGCAACCGAAGGCCTTGGACCTATCCGAAATGCGAACGATCAATTTGTTGGTTTGATACTGCACGACACTATGGCTTTTACTGAAGACGGAACCCCTTTGGGCATATTGGACGCTCAATGTTGGGCACGTGACCCTGAAGATAAAGCTAAGAGCTCTCGGCGCAAACAGCTGCCGATAGAACAAAAGGAAAGCATGAAATGGCTGCGAAGCTTTCGCAAATTGACCGAGGTCCAAAAGCTGTGTCCAGATACGATGCTGGTCAGTATCGGAGATCGTGAATCGGATATCTACGAGTTGTTTTTGGAAGCGAGTCAAGCCACCGATGGTCCCAGGCTTTTGGTCCGATACAATAAGTCTCGACAACGTAAAGTAGAGCAGCAGCCTTTGCAGGATTTTATGGCCAACGCTCAAGTATGTGGTGCACTTAAAATTCATGTTCCTCGCAGTGGATCGCGCAAAGCGCGTGACACTTACGTTGATATTCGTTTTGCCGAAGTTGAGTTGGATCCCCCGAGCACTTGTCGCTCTTATCCTTCTGTACGGGTATGGGCGATATATGTACAGGAACAATCCGGAGCGCAAAAAGTTCCAACTCCAATTGAATGGATGCTTTTGACGACAGCACAAGTTACCAACTTCCGTGATGCAACAAAGCGTGTTGAATGGTATTCTGGTCGTTGGGGGATAGAGGTTTATCATCGCACCTTGAAGAGTGGTTGTCGGATAAAGGATCGCCAACTCAGTACAGCCGATCGTATTGAGGCCTGTCTTGGCGTTGACATGGTTGTGGCATGGCGAATATATCACCTGACGATGCTCGGCCGTGAGACGCCGGAAGTACCCTGTACAGTTTTCTTCAAGGATATAGAATGGAAAGCGCTCTGCTGCTATACCCAAAGAACTTCGCTTGCTCCTGAAAAGCCACCTCCATTGGGTGAGGCAATGCTTATGGTTGGTGCATTGGGAGGACATCTTGGCAGAAAAGGAGATGGCTTCCCTGGCACTCAGGTACTTTGGCGTGGTATTCAGCGTCTGGATACCGCGACTGAAATGTATTCTATCCTTGTAAATCAAGACTCTCCTCATCCGCAACAGTCAG
>JASJAZ010000031.1 GCA_030066785.1 Desulfobacterales bacterium
AGAATTAGAAGGTAGATAAGATGAACGGCTCATGGAATACATGTACATTGAAATCAGATACAGTCCCGTAACCCGTGACAACAGATCGGAATCGGTCGAATCTGACGAGGTATTAGTTGACACTGTGAAAAAGCGCGGAAAAGAACATGGCGGCAAACAGATTGTGAGCTGAAAAAAAAGACGGCGGAATGGGGGGACGCCGTCTTTTAGGAAGGTAACCTATTACAGTTAATCACAGGTTGTAGTATAAAGATTCCGGCTGATGCAAGAACAGAAATGATTCTAACAAAAAATTAACAATACGATTTAACGTTCGAAAGTTTTAATATTTTATACAATCAATGTTTAGCTCTGGACAATTGAGATTGGTTACCAAAAGACCAAATAAAAGATGTATAAGAAAGTTATTACCGGGGCCTACGCGGACAAAATGATACAAGCAATGAATGCGCATATGGAGAAAAAATTATGTCCTGGCTTGTTGGCATCGCTGTAGTTATTGCGTTTCTTTGGTGTTTATCTAACTTTCCCAAACAAACTTTAGGATTAACAGCGATTATTGCCGTGACATTGGCCGGTCTCTATTACGTCCTTGTACATGCGCCTGAAAAAAAACGCGAGCGCTTGGAAGCACAAATAAAGGTTTCAGTCGAATATAACGTTGGGAATTGTGGAAAAACTTCTCCTCTGGTTGTATTGATAGTGAATGAGTCTCAGCAAACCATTAACAGATTTAAATGGGAAATAAACGCATATCGTCCAGGGTATAGCTCGGAGCTTACCGATTTTGATAATTATTATTCTACCGATAAAATAATCGCCCCTCAAGAGCGGTGGCAAGCATGTTATCGATTGCCCCGGTCATTAATCTCTAAAGAAATTGAGCCTGCCAAATTGGATTATCGAATTTCTTCACAAAGCGTTTGGTTCGCAGATTGAATAGAGTGGGGACAAGTAAATAAAAATGAAAACCCGACATTAGATTAGCGATGCTGATGCCGGCTCCAAAATATCCCTTATTCTGTGCGGTTTCTTTCGATGAAAAAAGTTCGGCCTGGCCATATCTCAGCCGCACAGTAGATCCCATCATCACCTGTTTTTCACAATTGGTTACAACATATCAAATCAGAAAGCTATATTCTATAAAGATGATAAAAGGGTAACTCGCTGTTCATGTTAGCGGGTGGTTGATTTGGCCCAAGAGTTGCGCGGCCGCATTCATTGTTGACCAGTTTATTTTAACCCTGCCCTTTGAATTGACAGACGCTCTGGGCATGAGGTAATTCTTTTGGTGCGCTCTGCAATAGCGGCATGTCCCATTGGCGGCTTAATTACCGCTTTGTGCCTCGACCTGGCGTCGCAACTCAGTGGCAAATTCCGGTGGGATATTTAAACGGGCAGCTATCATATTCAAATAGGATTCCTCAGCGGCGGTATCCACATTGATGGCAAGCAAAGAGGCGATATAGATTTCAGCCGCGACTTCGGGGCTTGTAGCACAAGCGACCAATTCATCCATATCAACTGGCCGACCCATTTCTGCCACCAGCAAGGCCTGGCTTTCGGAATCCAAACCTAAAGACTCAATTCGCTGAAAAATAGCCTGGCTTTCCTGAGCATCGAGCCGGCCGTCTGATCGCGCCGCCGCAATCATGGCACGAACCAGGGTCAATCCTAGGGCCTCCTGACCAGCTGAATCATTTTCAGCCGGCACAAACGCCGAGCCCTCAGGAGCCGCAACAAGCTCATCATCAACAGCTGGGGGTACAACGTTCGCAGCGGTTTCTTTGCCGGAGTTATATCGCTGGAATGCAGCGTAAGCCAGCGCACCGACTGCAGCGATTCCACCCATCTTAAGAGCTTTTTTACCCATTTTACGACCCGACTTATTGGTTAAAAGATTGCCGGCCAGTCCGCCGGCTAAACCTCCGGCAAAACCGCCAGCGGCACCGCTTCCGAGAAGTTGACCTAGCAGCTTGTTCATATCGGCCATGATATTTGTTTCCTTTTTGCTGAATGTTTTTTGTTGAATTGTCTAATTAGGATTTAACATTACATACCATAGATCAGAAAATCTAAATCAGTGCCGGGCAATGTCAAGCACCAGGACATTGATTCGGCCAACAAAGTGGATAACTTACATAAGGAACGCGCTTGCCATGGGTAGACGGCAGAACCGGACACTCAGAAATTGGGTGTCAAATGGCCATCTTCTATGGTATAGGGGCGCAACTTAATATCATCGGAATATACAAGCTACAACCGATTTCAGAGGAGTTTTTTGCATGGAGACACTTATCAGCCGACACTGGCACGCCATCCCGGCAGCAGATGTTGGCCGTTTTCTGGATAGTGACCTTGATATAGGACTGGACCAGTTTGAAGTGCGCCGACGCCAGGAGCATTTTGGCCTCAACATCATCACACCCAAGAAAAGAAAAAATTTGTTATTGTTGTTTCTTCAGCAATTTCATCAGCCACTGGTATACATTCTTATCGCTGCCGCCCTGGTAACGCTTATCATGCAAGAATGGGTTGAATCTTCTTTCATCATCGGTGTTATCCTGATCAATGCTGTCATCAGTTTTTTACAAGAGTCCAAAGCCGTGGCGGCCATTGAAGCACTGGCGCAATCCATGGAAACCGAAACAACAGTCATTCGCTCCGGCAAGCAGGAAAGGGTCAACGCGGCTGTTTTGATTCCCGGAGACATCGTTTTGCTGCAAAGCGGCGATAAGGTGCCGGCTGATGTGCGCCTTATCGAGGTCCGCACACTGCGTGTTGACGAGTCTACCCTGACGGGAGAGTCCGTACCGGTGGATAAACAGTCGGACGCGCTGGAATCAGGATTGCCTTTGGCGGATCGTATCAATATGGCCTATGCTTCCACACTGGTGACAAACGGGCGGGCAACAGGCATTGTGACCGCCACCGGCGATAAAACTGAAGTGGGGCGCATCTCTCAGCTGATTTCGTCCGCCACAGAACTGCAAACCCCGTTGACCCGTAAAATCGGACAGTTCAGCCGTTATCTTCTTGTCGTGATTCTAATTCTGGCAGCATTAACCTTCTTTGTTGGTTTATGGCGCGGGGAACCGCTGATCGATATGTTTCTGGCTGCCGTTGCCCTTGCGGTGGGCGCTATTCCTGAAGGGATGCCAGCAGCAATTACGATCATGCTGGCCATGGGCGTATCGCGCATGGCCAAGCGTCAGGCCATCATACGCAAGCTTCCGGCTGTCGAAACATTAGGCAGCACAACCGTCATCTGCTCTGATAAAACCGGCACCCTCACCCGGAACGAAATGACGGTGCAGAAAATCTACACACCGCAAGGCAGCTTTGCAGTTGACGGATCAGGCTACAGCCCTTCAGGAAAAATCACTCCGATAGAAGCAAAAGATTCTGCCACCGATTCATTAGCTATGCGCGAATGTCTGATTTGCGGTGTGCTGTGCAATGACAGCCGACTTTTGCATCAAGAAGACCGTTGGGAGATCAACGGCGATCCTACAGAGGCCGCTTTGATCGCGGCAGCCGCCAAGGCTGGGATTGACGCCGACCGGCTTCGCGCCGACTACCCTCGTAAGGACGAGATTCCATTTGATTCGGACCGTCAGTATATGGCTACTTTGCACTTAAACCCCGATACAGGACAGCGATATGTCTACCTGAAAGGTGCCGTTGAGACTGTTATAGAACGATGTACCAGCGCACTAAGTATAAACGGCGAAAGCCTCGACCTGGATCATTCCTCCGTATCCAGTGCGGCGGCAGACCTCGCTGCTGAAGGTCTGCGGGTGTTGGCGTTCGCAAAATCCAAACCGCTTCAAAGTGATCAGGAAATCGATCAGGTGCATGACAGAAAGGACCTCATCTTTCTTGGACTCCAAGCCATGATGGACCCTCCTCGAGACAATTCACATCAGGCGGTGGCGATATGCCACCAGGCGGGCATCAAAGTCAAAATGATTACCGGAGACCACGCCCTGACCGCTGAAACCATCGCAAAGCAAATTGGCATTGTCGACCAATCCGAGGAAGACCACCGGACGGTTTTCCAGGGCAGGGAAATGACTGCAATGAATGATGAAGAACTTATTGAAGTCGCCCAAAATGCCGCCGTATTTGCACGGGTCTCGCCCGAGCAGAAGCTGCGCCTGGTTGAGGCCTTGCAGGAAAAATCCAACGTTGTTGCTATGACTGGCGACGGGGTCAACGACGCACCGGCGCTTCGCAAAGCCAATATCGGCGTTGCTATGGGAGATAAAGGCACTGAGGTTGCCAAAGAAGCAGCGGATATGGTGCTATTGGATGATAATTTTGCCACTATTGTTGCTGCCGTCGAAGAAGGCAGAAGCGTGTTTGACAATCTAATTAAATTTATTGTTTGGACCTTGCCGACGAACCTCGGTGAAGGTTTGGTCATACTTGCAGCTGTTTTCGCGGGAGTGACGTTGCCGATACTACCGATTCAAATTCTCTGGATTAATATGAGCACCGCCGTGCTGCTCGGGTTAATGTTGGCGTTTGAGCCGCGGGAATCGGATATAATGGAGCGTGCGCCGCGTGACCCCACTCTGCCCATGTTGACCGGCGAAATGATATTCCGCATCTTTTTCGTAGGATTTTTGATGCTGGTGGGCGGATTCGGTCTGTTTGAGTGGGCCGAATTGCGCGGGGTTGAAATCGATCGCGCGCGAACCATTGCGGTCAATGTCTTTATTTTTATTGAAATTTTTTACCTCTTTAACAGCCGCTCGCTGAGTAATTCTGTTTTCCGTATCGGTCTGTTCACCAACCCGTGGGCATTTGCGGGTGTAGCGGTGATGATTGTCTTGCAAATACTATATACCTACCTGCCGCAGGCCAATCGCATTTTCCAAAGCGCACCCATCGGTTGGTTCGATTGGTTAAAGATTCTACTCTTTGCTTCACTGGTATTCGTGCTGGTTGAATTTGAAAAAGGACTGCGCCGTCGTAGGACGCGAAAAAAATCCTGACAGTAGAGGACTCTGCAATGAAACCACTTTTATTTTAATTAGTTGCTATCAAATTCGCCCTTTAGCCTTAAACCGCGAACGTTATGATCGACTTCGCCATGACCCAACCAAAGCATGCCGAATTAAATGGGGCGGTCCCATCTGCTTTTTACCCTAATACAGCGCTCGACGGAAAACTATGAGCTGTTCATTTGAGGTTTTTACTTTAAAGTGTATAAGTGCTTTTTGTAACAACGGCTTGGCTTAGATTATGGTTCGACGTCCTCCATGACAATTCCATCCGGAAGAACGCCCTGAGCCGTTGCCAAGTCTTGAATGGCGGTGTTGTAATCAGCAATCGCGCGGGCATAGCTTCGACTTGTCACTGCAAGCAGATCCTGGGCGCGCAAGAGCTCTTCATTGGTTGTTTGGCCAATATCAAAGCGGGCGAATTCACCCTCAACCACCTTCTCAGCAGCCTCTTTAGCCAAACGATTCGCTTCTATCTCGCCCTTGACAGTCGCCAATCGATGCAGAACTTGTTTTACGTCCAACATGATGCCGTCTTTGATGCGCTTAAGTTGGGCGTTGGCTTGTTTGCGGCTTAATGATGTTTTATTGAACCGGGACCTGGCCAGACGGTTGCCGATGGGCCATTCAAATTGAATACCCACTTCCCAGGTATTATCTTCGTTAAACGCGATGTCGCTCCAGGCCTCGTCGTATTCAGCGCCATAGCCACTAATGCCGTATCGACCGTAGGCATCAAGTTTCGGAAGTCTCTGATGAGCTGCAAGCTCCTGGTCGGCCGTTCGGATCATTAGCTCCTGTTGCGCTTTGATGACCTCTGGTCTGTTTTTAATGGCCTTACCGACGGCTTCGATTTCGTCTACCACGATAGGTGTTGTTTTGGGTGTTTCCACTGGTATGATTTGTGCGTCCGAATCAATCTTCAACACCCTCCAGTTTAAAAGAAGCTTTAGCCGATCCATGGCGAGCTGATATTCCTCCAGGGACCGCAGCCAGGTGCTACGCCGCGCCTGGGCGTTACTTCGAGCGCGGGCGACATCCAATTGCTGAGAAATCCCTCTGTCGTACCGCTCAGCTTCACGGCGGTGAACCTCTTCGGCCATATCGAAGTTTTTTCGGTTAATGGCCACCAGTTCTTTGAACAAATAGAGTTTCCAATAGACCACCGCGACTTTGTTGGTGACGTTGTTTACCTTTTGTCTGAACTCTGCGTCGGAAATATTGGCCTGAAAGTTGGCGATTTTTATGGCTGTTTTTTCCTGCTTGCTACCGATGTTTTTTAACAGCGGCTGCTGGAGTTCAATAGTCGGTGAAACCACGTGCTTGAACGTTCGATCGAAATCGGCATTTTTTAGTTCACCATACCGCGATTCAAGATAAGTGGAGAAAGTACCACCGGTTGTGAGTGGTTTGCGGATACCGGCTTGCGTCCGCGAATCATCCTCAGAAACGACATCGTTTATACTGGAAACAAGGTTGGGATCACGACGATACTTAGAATCTGCAAACAGTGAGGCGTCGAAGACCGATTCGGCACCTTCGATTTGTGCATGTGCTTTTTGGGGTTCATAGGAGACCACTTTGATTTCACGGTTTCCCTCAAAACTGTAACGGATGGCATCCAGAAGTGTTAACCGAATTCTGTTGGATTCCACTCCCTCATGAGATCGCCCATCACGGTTGGTTCCCATTGACCCCCGCATCGCCATCTGTCCCATCGCAGCCGTAGTTCCGGGCTGTGCTTTACCGAAGCCGGCATATTCTTGTCCGGAATCGGTGTCGCCAGCGGAAGTGTTATTAACGATCTTTTCGAAAATGGGGAATGACGGTCTTTCAACAGTCCGATCGGCAGTAAAGCGGTCGCCCTGTGCCGCCACTGCCGGCGGGCTGATCAAAAGGGCTGCGATAGAAAAAATACAACCAAGGAACGCTTCGTATGTTGTCGCCATGGGATGAACACCTCTTATCATTATTCATTGGCCGTGAAGCCCATATGTTGATCGAGCCAGTTGTCTGCTGTGAGAACATCTCTGCGCAAACGGTACGAGAGACGTTCCGCCCTTTTTTGCGCGGCCCCGAACATTCGTCGCCAGAAACCCGAATGCAGCTCACGCTCGCGGTTGCCGAACCATCGCCGGAGGATAGTAGAAATAATCTGAGTGTCTTTCTCAATGAGCTCATCCGTCAAACTGACAAAAACCTGGTTGCTTCCTGGGTCGCCTTGTCGTGCACACCGACCTGCGAGCTGCCGATCAATTCGCCGCGCGGAGAATCGCTCGGTGGCAATTACATGCAATCCGCCGATTTCAGCGACACCGGGTCCCAATTTAATGTCTGTCCCGCGGCCCGCCATGTTCGTTGAAACGGTGATGCGCCCCATTTGGCCGGCATCCGCAATGATCTGAGCTTCGGCTGCATGCTGCACGGCATTGAGCAGACGGTGTTCCAAGCCTCCGGCAGTCAGGCGTTCACTGAGTTGTTCACTTTCGTGGATGCTGCCGGTTCCCACCAGGATCGGACGCCCGGTGCGATGAACGTGACAGATTTCATCTACGACCGCCTGCGACTTGGCAGCGGTAGTGGTAAAGATCCTGTCCGGTATCATCTTTCGCAGGCAAGGATGATGGGTGGGTATCGCAATCACCGGTAACTGATAGGTTCCCCACAACTCCCGCCGTGCTTCGGCCACCGTACCGGACATGCCTGACAGCTTGCGGTAAAGCCGAAAAAACCGTTGAAAACTGATACGGGCAAAGGTTTCCTTAGGAAGGTTGACCTGGAGTCCCTCCTTGGCTTCAACCGCTTGGTGCAGACCGTTACGCCAATTCCGATCGGGCATGAGTCGCCCCGTAAATGTATCGACGATGACCACCTTGCCGTCGTCGACGACATAATGTTTATCGCGTATATAGAAGAGACTAGCGACAAGCGCCTGCAGAACCAGCTCCTCCCGCCTTCGCCCGCCCGTCCAGACGCCCCCCATCTGCTGGGTTAATTCGCCCAGGCGTTGACGACCCTCAGTGGTCAGTTGAATGCTGGGATGGTCCCGATAAACGCAATAATCAGAAGTCGGATCCAGTTCGGCCGCCAGCGCCGCCGCTTGTTCGTACGCTTCGATCTGTTCTTGGTTGGGCCCTTCACCCGAAATCAACAAAGGTGTTGACGCTTCATCGATGAATACCGAGTCGGCTTCATCTACGATGGCATATTCAAGCCCGCGTTGAACCAGTCCGCCGATGCGATCCTCCCGCCCGTCTGCCATCTTGGAAAGCAGAAATCCCGGCAAGCCCCTTATCCCGGCGGTGGTCAAACGGTCGCGTAGGAAGTCGGCAGCAACCTCTTTATGAGTGCCATAGGTGATATCCGCATCATAAGCCGCTTTGCGTTCGTGGGGTACCATGCCCGGTGTGATGCAACCGACGGTCAGGCCGCAGAATCGATAGATGGGACCCATCGCCTCAGCATCCCGTTCGGCTAAATAATCATTGGCCGTTATGATGTGGCATCCGCGTCCTCGCCACCCGGCGAGAACTGCGGGCAAGGTGGCCATGAGGGTTTTGCCCTCTCCGGTGGCCATCTCCGTTACACAGCCGTCATCCAGCGCCAGTGCACCGGCGACCTGTTCCCGATACGGTGATAAGCCCAGGGTTCGCCGTGCCACTTGGCGCAGGACGGCGTAAGCCCGGTTTCGATCGCCCGCACGAGTGCGGCCGAGCAGGAAACGCAGACGCAGGGTTTCGATTCGCTCACCTAAGGCGCTGTCGGAAAGGTGCTGGTCTCCCAATTCCTTGGCGATGATCTGCTCCGCCTGCTGCAGGTAGTGGCCGGTTCCGCGGGACGTCTGTTGAACCAGCCCTTTGAATTGGAGCCACCATCGGTCCAATCCTTGAGGCGGCGGTTTGATGGCCGCGGGCTGTGACAGCATCCGCCATTGGGCGCTGATAACACGATCCATATCAGGCCTGGTACCTCCTTTGAAAAAGCTGTAAAAGTGTACGCCAGCCCTGCACCAGCAAGGGCTTGGGAGTGGTTTCAAAACGCAGCGCCATGGTCTGACCGGGCCTTAAAAAGACCTTTGCACTGGATGACGGAAGGACGAATACCTCGAAAAAAGGATCGGCAGCACGTCTTCCGGTTTCATCTTCCAGATCAATGCGGGTCGTCCCGCCGCCGGCGTATCCTAACGCTGCGGATGGCAGCTGCTCTTGTCCGGCCGGAATAATCTTTTCGATCGTACCGGTAAATTCAATATCGGGTCGGTTCTTGACCCGGATTTCGACTCGCGGGCGGGCATCTTCGATGAGTCGCGAGGCAACTTGTTGACTGGCGACGGCCCGAATGCGCAGGCGGTCCAGATCGGCTACCACCCCTATGTGGTGACCTTGCTCCAGACGCCTGGCCTTGAGTCGGTCAGCCTCCGGTGCCACCCAGATTCCCTGAATTGACGAACGAAGTGTAAGATTCGCCAGGTTCTGACGGGCACGTTTGATTTTTTCGTCAAGAGCGGCGATCTTTTCATCCACAATCTGGACAGCCGCGGCCTCTTTGGTTTGGGCCGATTGCCTTTTGATACGCAGTCGCCGATATTCTGCCAGGAGTTGATCCTTTTCTGCCTCCTGATCGGGATTGTTTGCGCTGACCAAAATGGCGCCATCCGGCTCTATCCGGGTGCCCGAATCAAGGACGCCCTGGACAAACCCGGCGGTTTTCATACGGATGACCGCATAATCATGCGGTTCGACCACGCCTTGGATCTGGCACCGATCCGGCAGGTTGACCCATCCGATAGCCACAAACAGAACGAGGGCACACAAGGCCGAGCTCGCCACCGCACGCCCTCTTTGCCGGTCCAGCTCGCGGCTGGTGGCTAGAAAGCGAACGAAGCGAGTTGCGGGCATCAGCAGCCAGCGGATCACTAGGACAGCCACCAGTACAGCGCCGATGGTCACAAATGTGTTCATCAACATCAGCGCAATGGCGCCCAGTATAAACACTCGGCAAGCAGTCGAAGCGACCGCATAAAAGAGCAACCATCCCCTCTCTCCGGTGGTGTGGCTCGGATCGACCGCGCGGTCAATTCCCCACAGGTGGCGCTTGACCAGGTATCCCAAGTATAATTTCGAGCGAGATTCAAGGTTGGGAATCTCCAAAAGGTCAAGGAGGATATAGTAGGCGTCGTAGCGTAGAAATGGATTTCCATTAAAGGCCAGCGAAGAAACGCTGGCGATCAACATGATGTTATAAGCAATCGCATTGAGCGTTGAGCCTGCAGCCGTTTGGGTCCAGAGCATCGCGGCAATGGATGCAATGGCCAGTTCGGTCAGCATGCCGCTGGCGCCCACCGTGATGCGGTGCCATTTATTGCGAAGGGCCCAGGCACTTGAAGCATCAACATAGGGTAGCGGCGTGAAAAAGAGCAGGGTCAGCCCCATTTGATGGACTTCACCCCCGGAACCGGTCTTGCGGCCGAAATATTTGCAGGCAAATGCGTGACCGAATTCGTGAAAGAGCTTTACAATCACGATAGCGGCGTATAGCAGGGGTAGATTCTTGGGGTTGAGGGCATCCGGCGCCATGGCCGCCAGTGTGCCCAAATGGTTGGCAACGGACAACAAACCGGCAACGAGGAGCCCAACCCACAAAACCAGTCCAAACCTCGAGAACAGGTGCCCGACAACACCCACCCACCTGCCCAGAAAGCGGTCCGGATCCCACAACGGAAAACGAATAAAAAAGATGTTGCCGAAGCTGCTACGCACATCACGCCAGACACGCTTTTGGTAACGCTTAAACAGCGCCTCGGCATTCGGCGCCAGGTTGCCTTGCAGCAGATTGGACTCGTGAAGCTGGCAAAGCAGCTGGATCACCTCTCCCTGAGTGGGCGCAGCATCGCCGAAGCGCTCCAAGCAGACACGCCAGACCCGGCTCACCGTTCGCCGACCGTCCAGCATTGCGATGAAATGATAAGCGGCTTCACTTACTCGAAAATAACGGCAGTTGGCCGGATCCTGCAATATAAACCAGATGATTCCACGATACAGCTGCCGCCGAACATGCACAGCAGGGTGTAATCGCGGGTACAGATTCGAAACACGGTACCAGGATTCACTGAATGTGGGTCGGTCGATGCTCACCTCGCTCACCGCCTAAATCCAGAGTTTCATTCGCAACCAGTTGACAAAACCGTGGGAGTAAATCCATAGGTAGGTCTTCTTACCGGCGGATATTTTCGCCTCCCCCTCCATGCCTGGGCGCATCCATTCCAACTGCTCAAAGATACGAGCGCGCACCCTAAATACATTTTGATGATCCACCACTTCGGCAATGGGATTGATCCGGTCGATGGTGAAACCGACTTTTTGACCCGGATGACCCACTGATGCCATTGTGCCGGTGAAGCCCTGGGTGATACTGGCGATGGAGGATTCCGGAACATGCAGCTCGGCCCACAGGGAATCGATGGTCGCGATCTCGAACAGGACTTCACCAGCCTTCACCGGTGCCCCGATTTGCTGCTTACGGTCTTCTGATATCACCCATCCGTTGATGGGTGCGACAATGTTCGCCTGTTCGATCTTTTTTTCGATCAACCGGATCTGGGCAGTAACTTTGCGGCTCTGGGTCTCGGCAATCTGGGCGTCTGCGGTCTTTCGATCCCGCATAAAAGCCGTCATCTGTTTCTGATATCCTAATTTTTCGGCCTGCAAGGCCGCCAATTTAAGGCGAAGTTCCGCTGTTTCCAACGTTCCCAAAACGGTTTTACCCGCTTCAACCCGGTCCCCCGGTTCCACATCTACACTTTTGGAAAAGGTATCGAACGGCGCCACCACCACCTGCTGGTGCTGGGCTTTGAGGGCAAAGGTGGTATGAATACGGTATTCTCCTTTCACTGTTGCCAAAAGCATTACAGCAACAAATAAAAAAGCCGCAACGATTTTCGCCCATGTGTGTTCGTGCCCCACAAGCTTCCCAACCCACTGGCGGGCTTCCTTCAATAGGCGCGTAACAAACCATCCATCATTATGGTGCAGCTCCAGTAGCCGGCGTGCACACAGGTCACAGGTCAGCCGCACAGCCTCGATTTCCTTTATTCGGTCAAAAGGTTGATCGATGGCGCGTTCCAACGTCAGCACTGCCGCCACCTCGCCTTCCTGGCGAATGGGCAGGCTTATCACGGCCGAGGGTCCATGGCGCCCTGCAAGTTCGGCCGCCGCTCGACTGGCAACCGTTGCCGCGACTTCAGCGGGGTGGACAATTTCTAAATCCTGGTCCAGACATTCCTCCATAGCGGCTTCAATTGCCTGTACCACCTGCATTTCTCGGCTGAAGGTATCGGTATGGCTCATGGCCTTTACTTGAACAGTGCGACCTTCAAGAAATCCCAGACTGACCCGACTGCAGTTAAGCCATAAAGCGATTTCGTTACACAAGGCCATGGCGGCGCCCAAAAAACGTGCCGGCCGATTAATGGCATCCAAAACCATCATAACGCGCCGCAGACGATCCATTGTCTCGACATGCTTTTTTGTCGTCATCTGCAATTCATGATGTTCTAAAAGAAGCGGGGTTGTTTCCAGATAGGCGCGGCTGATCATCAGTTTCTGGGGCTGATCCGCCCGCAACCGGAAAGCGGCGGCAGCCTTGACAACTCCCCGACTTTTAATCGGGATGACCATCAAATACCTTTGGAAATGATCATTTTGGCTGGAACTGGCGGCCTCTTTTATAATGACCGTTTCAGCGCTTAGCATAACCTTGCGAAATGGTCTTTCGATCTGACGAATCCAACTCAAGGCATCTCTGTCGGTCTCCGGCCGGGGGTGGGTGGCGAGCACTTCTGATTGGCCGGAGGGCCCTACCCGCAATAAAACGGCGGCATCCGCTTGGGCCTGCTGGCATTGGGTGGCCAACAATTCAGCCAGAAATTGTTGCGGAGGCCCATCCATCGCCAACAGGTCGGCAACGGTTTTGGTTGAGGCGGATTCAGCGCGTCCCCGATTTTGCTGTTTTATGCTTTCCTGGAGGTTGGCCATAAATAATTACAATTTAAGTAAATTGGTTGTCTCCTTTTTAAATACTGGCGCCTGGTTTTCCGCCCACAGCAAGTATCGCCAACCAAAAAAGGCGAGTAAGGCCCGGAATCTTTCAGTGGTTAATTTACGTCCAGCTGTGCCTTCACATCGGTCTTTTCTTCTTTGGAAAAAGCGATGTCCACCCGTTCACCAGCCGGGCGCTTGAGCGGATTGGGTACTTCGATCCGAATCTGCAAGGTTTCGCTGGCAGCATCCGCTACAGCAGATTTGTAGATGATGCGACCGTTTGGAGAGGCGTCGGCGACAGGAGTTTCGGGAAAAGTAACCCACACAGCCTGCCCGATGACAAAATCCATTGCCTGATGAACGGGTGCGGGCACATCGATCCAAAGCGGATCGTTTTGAACAATGCGAACGACCGGGCCAAGGGTTCCGATGGATTCCCCAACTTCGACGTTAACCTCTTCCACAAGACCCGCCACTGGGGCCACCAGACGCATTCGCACCAATTGGCTTTTGGCATGTGCGTAGCGTTGCCGGTATTGTTTCTGTTCAAGCAGCGCCGATTTCAGAGCAAGCTCGCCGATGCGAACGTTGAGATTGAGATGTTCGACCTCCCACTCGCTGGCGGCACCTTTGGTCAGCGCCTTCTGAACTTTTTTGAGATCAACTCGCTTTTGAGCCAGCTCTGCTTGGGCAGCATGGATTTTGGTGTAATCCTCTGACAGCATTTTCAACTGCTGACACTGGATTCTTTCGGTTTCATCAAAAAGTTGTATAAGAGGCTGATCCTTCTTCACTGTGGCGCCTACCCCGACATGCACCTTACTGACCCTGCCCGGCATAACAAAAGAAAGCGTAATGTCGGCACTGGGCGCCGTAATACCCTCCAGCATCTCCCCATGAGACACGTTAGCAGTGGCCATCGCCATGCAGATAATTGCCGTCGCAATGACCAAGGTTGTGTGCTTGGAAAACATCGATCTACCTTTCGGCCTGATATCATCGTTATGTGTTTATTGTAAGATAGCAGGAATCTTTTGAAAAAAATGACCCCGATTTTGTATATGCAAAAAAAATGCCAGCGATTTCGAGCCCTTCGGGCATGCGTAACCATGTTTTTTTACATTTTTTCATCAATATTCGTGAAATTGTCAGAAAATTGGCAGCCGACTGACTAATTTTGGCACTATTCGCGGGAATTCGACATGTTATGAAGTGGCTTAATGCATTCGGACGTCGGCTGTGATAGTGCAGACCATGGTGAGTCGGTTTGCCCTATTCTGCTGACGGCAGCATTTCATACAACGATTCGGGCGGCACGGGCGGGCTATATAGGTACCCCTGGTAAAGATCACATGCCCCTTCTACAAGAAAACGTAATTGTTCTTCGGTTTCGACGCCCTCGGCGGTGGTTAACATATTGAGACTGCGGGATAGATAAATCATAGTGGCGACGAGAGCACGGCTTTTGGTGTTTTCGAAAAAATCACGGAAGAAGGATCGGTCGATCTTCAGCTCATCCAACGGTAGTCTTTTCAGATAGCTTAAACAGGAATAACCTGTGCCAAAATCGTCGATGGCCAGTTTGACCCCCAGGGCTTTCAATCGATTTAATGCCTCGATTTTACGCTCGGCATTCTCCATGAGCATGTTTTCGGTGATCTCCAGCGTCAACAATTTGGCATCAATGCCGCTGTTATCAATGATCCGTTTGAATGCTGCGGGCATCTCACTGTTTTCGAACTGCACGGGAGACAAGTTCACGGACATGCGGATCGGTTCCTTACCGGCACGCTGCCAGGCTGCCAGCTGTCGACATGCCTCGCTCAGTACCCACTCCCCGATGGGAATAATCAGCTGGGTTTCCTCAGCGATGCCTATAAACTCGTCGGGAGATATCATCGTCGCTTCGTCGACTTGCCATCGCAACAGTGCTTCGACACCCACAATGCGATTGGTATGGATGTTTAACTGGGGTTGGTAATAGAGCCGCAACTCGTTTCTGTCCAGGGCTTTACGAAGCATGCTTTCGAGATTGATGCGCCTCTGGTACTGGGTATTGATCTGGTTGGAGGAAAATTGAAAGGAATCACCTCCATTGCTCTTGACAAAATCTTTTGCAGTGGAGGCCATTTGCAGCATGGTAAGGCTGTCGCCATTCTCGGTGGGGTATATCGCAATACCGATACTGGCCGTCATGTAGACTTCCGTGCCTTCCACCAGCAGCATTGATCGAATCGATTCAAGCAAGCGCACAGCAATCATTGCCGCCTCATGTTCGCTGGGAACATTCTGCATCAGTAGGACAAATTCCCCGCCGTCGACATGAAACAGATTCGCAGGGGCATACTCATTGACATCGAAAGGCCCCAACATATCGATACCCTTAACGATGTTTTTAAAGCGCCCTGTGATTTGGCGTAGGACTTCATCGCCTGTTAAAATCCCCAAGGTATCGCTGATCTTTTTGAATTGATCCAACTCGATACTCAGTAATGCGAGCTTTTCATTGTGGTGCCAGGCCGACGCCAAACCCTTTTCCAGGCACTCCATGAATTGATGTCGGTTGGGCAGTCTGGTCACTGGATCGTAAAAGGCAAGGTGGTCCGTATACGCTTTGGCTGCCAGGGTGTTTCGCACGCGCAGCCGCAGTTCGCTCGGGTCAACCGGTTTGGCCAGAAAATCGGTGGCCCCGAGGTCCAGGGCGGACAGTTTATCCTGGTTGTTTGAGGAGGACGTGAGTATGATGACCGGCAGGTGTTTGAGGTTTGGGTGCTCCCGAACAGCTTTCAGCAAATTGAATCCCGAAACCTCGGGCATGATCAAATCGAGGAGCAGAAGATCGGGCCGCTGCTGTTCGAGGACCTCCATGGCTTCGCTGGAATTTTCAATCAGAATAAAGTTATGGTAGCCCGCCTCTTCCAGAAAAACTTTCACCACCTCCATGGTGGTGGGCTCGTCGTCGACAATTACAATTGTTGCATTTAATTGTGGATCGACCTCCTCTTGCGACTCATACATGAGATCCAATTGATTCATCTGTTTTTCCTCAAGTTCTGATTGTATGTCTCTTATTTTTACTTAATTTTGGTTAGTAGCATATGGTTCTGCCGCGGATGGCCGAGTCGTAGCATGGTGCGGAAGTTCCACTGGCAATACAATGGCTTCCGCGAGGCGCCGCAGATGCGCCAGCAACTGGCCTGCTTCCTTCATTTTTTCTGCTTTTGTCAGTTTTTCAAGCTGTGCGGCAGGCTCAGTGAATTCGTCGAAACCCACTGTACCGGCAGCACCCTTCAACCAATGGGCAATCAATCTCAGCTCTTGCGATCTGCCGTTATGCAGTGCTGAATGCGCTTTGTCCAACTCTCCTTCGAGTTTCCCGATAAACTTCACAATGACCTTATGAAATTGAGGGTTGGAACCCAACCGCGAAATAACTGGTGTCACTGTGGCAGGATACGTTTGAGAGGGTGGTGCGATGTTTTCACTCGATCTCTCGCTTCGGGAGGCACCGCTCGTTGGGAAGCCATTTGCGGGTCTGCGGCCGGGAATGACCAGGCGATTGGCCATATGACGCAGAATACCGATGGCATTCTCGATGTCGGCGGCACTGCCGCCCGCGCGTGCGAGTTTTTCGAGGTTGCTCGAAGGTTCGGTAAATACATTGAAGCCGATGGTCCCGCCGGCCCCCTTGAGCCAGTGGGCAAAATCAACAATCGCATCGAGATCACCTTTACTTTGCGACTGCTGAACGGACTCTAAGCGCTCATTGAGCCGCGTGACAAACGAATTGATCAAGTGATGGTATTTTCCGTTATCGGTCGGTAGCGTTGACTGGATCGGAGACGCGTCCTTGGCAGGTGATGCCTCCAAAACGCGGGATGCTGCAGTTCCGGTTTTTACCGTGAATTTGGGACCTACCGGGGCAGCCACCCTGCTCCCGCCTAACAGATCGGCCATCAGCTTCATGAATCGGTCGAGATGGACCGGTTTGGAAAGATAGCCGGAGTAGCCGGCGTCCAGACATTCCTGCTCAGCGCCCGCCATCGCATTGGCGGTCAGCGCAATGATGGAGGTCTTAACCCCTGCCTGCCGAAGCTTTTGGGTCGCGGTGAAGCCATCCATGACAGGCATATTAACGTCCATTAGAATCACATCGTAGTGTCCTGCGAAAGCCTTTTCAACGCCCACTTGCCCATTTTCGGCTTCGTCCACTACCAGTCCGGCGTCATCCAGCAGCAATTTGAGCAGTTCCCGGTTTTCCGCACCATCATCCACGATCAGTACGCGCGCTTCGGGGAACTGCCAGGTGGTTTGTTTCATCCTGCTGCTTGAGGGTATTGCCTTGGTCACATCTTCCGGCTGTATGAGTGGCACTTGACGCACGTCACCGGTGGCCACAGACACTTTAAACATGCTACCGGATCCCAACCGGCTCTCGACCCTGATGTCGCCCCCCAATGCCCGAGCGAATTTTCGGCTGATGGAAAGACCGAGCCCGGTTCCCCCAAACCGTTTGGTGATGGACGGATCGGCCTGACTGAACGGATCAAAAATGGATTCCGTTTTGTCGGGAGCAATGCCGATGCCCGTATCGGTGATATCGATCAGCAACTGGGAATCAGCGTCGGTTGGTGTGAATCGTGACGTCACCGTGACCTTGCCTTGTTCGGTGAACTTGACGGCGTTACCCACTAAATTGAAGATGATCTGCCGGAACCGGGCCGGATCGGTCTTGATTTGCTGCGGTACCGCCCCTTGGGCGCTAAAGCTCAATTCAATCCCTTTTTCCTGGGCCCGGAGCTCCATCATCTGCAACACCTCCTGGATGATTTGATGAGGCTCGGTCCAGGCGGCTTCGATCTCGATTTTACCCGACTCGATCTTGGACAGATCCAGGATATCGTTGATCAATTCAAGGAGATTTTTGCCGCTGGAATGAATCGTGTTAAGGTATCTGAGACTGTCGCGTTCGTTCTTTCCATATCCCCGCTTGAGGATCTCGGTAAATCCGAGGATGGAATTCATGGGTGTGCGGATCTCGTGGCTCATATTGGCCAAGAATGCGCTTTTGGCCTGATTGGCCGCCTCGGCCTGCTCCTTGGACTCAAGCAGTTCCATTTCTTTTATTTCTAGTTGGGTGATATCATCAAAACTGACCAGTACACCCGCATATTTCCCTCCGGCCCCGAGCACCGGAGAACAGTTGATATTGAACGTCAACCACCGGTTGTTGTCACGCCGCAGGCGCAGTATGCGGTTGCTTTGCGTCTCGCCGCTGTCGAGGGACTCCACCCAGGGGCGTTTTGATTTGCTGATGGTGTTGCCTTGCTTGTCCATCCACGGCAGATCTCCGGCGCGGTGACCGAGAAGATCCTCAGGAGATTTTTCAAGTAGGGTCGCAAAAGACCGATTAGCCAGTACGATCTGCTCCTTGTGATCCAACACCAACAGTCCGCCGGCCAACGTATCCAGGGCCGAGCGCACCCTGCTGGGAATGGCCCGGGAGGGATCCAGTTGACGCAGCACTTTGGCCAGGTAGACGTAAAAGGCAATATAACAGAGTATTCCTAAAAATACGGCGATCCGGATAAGCGGATTCTGGGCAAGACCGATGAGGCCACTTTTACGGATGGCCTTGAAGCGCAACTCCAGCTGTCCCCATTTGTGCTCTCCGGCCCATATGGGTACCCGCACCTGGGTATCCTTTGAGTACTCCCCTTCCATCTCCTGCCAGTAATTATCGTGGTCATCCGTTGCCACCAGGGCAGCTTTCCCGAGGCGTCGCAGGGCAATGGACAACAGATCAGGATTTCGATCCACCAACAATTTATAATCGGCTTTCAGACGACGAAAATCGGCGGACAGAACCGCTGCCGTGCTGTGTATGGCAATCGCCTCGGACAACGCGGTGTGGCCTTCTCGCACGGCGGTGTCTTTGTCCGGAACGATGCCCAAAAAAAATGCCAGCATGACAAAGCTGATCATTATACTGATCAGTCCGAGAACGACCCGGTGCTTGACATTCAAGCGTCTCATGGACTTTTCTTCCTCCTCATGGCATCCGATGCACCATCTGAAGACGTTTCCCTGTCCTTTTCTTTCGGTGGTTTTTCATCCAATATAGATTCCAAGGTTTCATCATCGTCGGAACCATCTTCACCTCTTTTACGGGCCAAAATGGGCAGCGGATCCAAGATCTGCCACGCGGGAATGGAAGAAAGCAGTGAAGTCAGCAGCATGCCACCTCTGACCAGCCAGACAACGTAACCCACCGAAAGGCCGACCGTGGAAACGATGGCCGGGCCCAAATAGGCGTTGGCGAATCTGTTGTCTGCCGTGACTTCGTCTTTGAGTTCCTCGAACGCATTCGTCAGATTCATATAGGTTTTGGCCGTCATCAAATTAAACAGGCGGGCCTGCTGTTTTGCCAGTTGCAGTCCATTATCGGTGGCGGCCTTCAGCGATTGCTTGGTTTGATTGATAACGCGTTCGGCCATTTTATTGGCATCCGTATCGGTCGCAACCACCTGGTAGACATATCGTACGGCATCGGCTATAAACGGCATGCGTCCGTCAGCGACACTGTAAAACGGCGCAGTCCCATTTTCAGGGGGAGCTGGATCAGCTGGTGCGGTAATATCTATCGGTATATCTCCCTCAGGCATCTCTTCATCCTCTTCAGTCGATTCGGACGGCTCCGGGATGAGGTCCGTTTCCGGATCAGCCTGAGTTTCACCCTCCGTGGGCGTATCCCCAGACGCTGCACTGTCGATTGGTATCACCGTCACCACGGCGGTGGTAGTTCCGCTTTGCAGCGCCACGGAAACACCGTCTTCGGAAGCTTCGACGGTAAAACCGCCTGTAGCCATCGAATTGGCCGCCGGTGTAAAGCGGACACCGGCTTGGCCCTGGGCAACTGTGATAAAATCCCCGTCCGTGATCGGGGTAATGCCGTCTGCCAGGTAAAGGGTGCCATTAGTAACGCCGGTAATGCGAAAGTGGGTCACTTCGGCACCGTCATCAGGATGGCGATCAATGACGATAAGATCCGTGGTCGTGTTCATTGGCGTTGTGGCACTGCCGGCCTGCGGGGTATCCCCCACCGCTGTGCCGGTGACGATTTTTATACCCGATAGGGGTATGGCCTGGCCATCGTCAACGCTGGCGGCAATGGTAAAATTACCGCTATAGTTTGTCGCGGGCGTGAAAACGACACCCGCCAGCAGGGTATTTACATCGACGATGGCGCCGGATGCGGTCCATACACCGCCGGTATAGGTCGACGTCACTGCCCCTGAGGTGCCCGTGCTCAAGCGCCCCGCAGCAGGTTCGGACAAGGTTAACGTCACAGTGACATCGGAACTGTCCACATCGGTGACCACAATGTCGGTTAGATCGAGTGGCACATCTTCAGTGTAAGATTCCGCTGTGCTCAGGTTGGTGGCTGTCGGGGGAGTGCTCGTCGGGTTGACCGTAATCGATACCGTGCCGGTATCGGTTACGCCACCGTCGGTATCCGAGACAATATAGGTGAAACTGTCAGAGAGGTTGTTCGATCCATCATGGGTGTAAGAAAAGGTGCCGTCGGCATTAAGCGTCAAGCTGCCATAACTTGGGCCGGTGCCCACGATCACACTCAATGTGTCATTGGGAAGATCTGTATCCGTGTCATTTAAAAGTACCGAGGTGGCGCCGCCCGATAGAGCAGTGGCATTTAGACTTTGACCGACAACGATCGTGTCATCCGCTGCCACCGGATCGTTGTCGTTGACCGCGGTGATGCCGATGGTGAAAGTGTCCGTGCTCGCAGCGCCTGCGCCGTCGTCGACGCTGAAGTCAAAGCTGTCGCTCAGGTTTTCCGAGTCATCGTGATCGT
>JASJAZ010000198.1 GCA_030066785.1 Desulfobacterales bacterium
TCTTCAAAAACGGTCTTGGCGATTTTGCCACTGATGGTGCCTTGATCCATCAGAGTCAGCAGTTCGGCCAAGGCCTCCGGGGCGATGGGTGATTGGGCGATGGTTTTACCTTGGGCGTTTAAATACCCCATGAGGTTGCCCATCACCCAGTTGGCCACCATTTTGGGCTTGGCAAATGATTGCAGGCAGGTTTCAAAATAGGCGGCAAGGGCCTTATCGGATGTCAGAAAATCGGCATCCGTCGCCGGCAATTGATAATCGCGCATGAAGCGCTCTTTTTTTACACGCGGCAATTCGGGCAGGGTTTTTTTAACCGCTGCAATCCACTGGGCATCGATGGCCAGCGGCAGTAAATCCGGATCTGGAAAATAGCGGTAGTCATGGGCCTCTTCTTTGCCCCGCATGGAAGTGGTGCGGTGTCCGTCCGCATCCCACAAACGGGTTTCCTGCACCACCTGGCCGCCGTCGGCAATCAATTCGATCTGGCGCTGGATCTCAAACTGAAGGGCGTTTGCCACATGTTTAAACGAATTCAAGTTTTTCAATTCGGTGCGGGTCCCTAATCTTTTCTGCCCCTGGGGGCGCACCGACACATTGGCGTCGCAGCGAAAACTGCCTTCCTCCATGTTGCCGTCGCCGATGCCCAGATAACGAATAATGGCGCGCAGCTGGCGCAGATAGGCGCCGGCTTCGGCCGGTGAGCGCAGGTCCGGCTCGCTGACGATTTCCATGAGCGGCACGCCGGTGCGGTTAAGATCGACATAGCTGACCGGGCGATCCGGATCGTGAATCAGTTTGCCGGCGTCTTCTTCCATGTGAACGCGGGTGATGCCGATGCGTTTGGTCTGATCGTGAACATCGATATCCACGTAACCGTGCTCGGCAAGGGGCAGCTCATACTGGGAGATCTGATACCCCTTGGGCAGATCCGGATAAAAATAGTTCTTGCGGGCAAAGCGGCTTTCGGCAGCGATTTGGCAATCGGTGGCCAGGGCCATGCGCAGCGCGTAATCGACCACCTTGCGGTTGAGCACCGGCAAAACACCCGGCAGGCCCAAACAGACCGGGCAGGTGTGCGTGTTGGGCGCGGCCCCGAATGCGGTGGAGCAGCTGCAGAAAATTTTGGTGTTGGTGTTTAACTGGGCGTGGACCTCTAGGCCGATAACCGCTTCATATGTCATCATAAATCCTTTTAGATGCTATTCGCGTTGATTAAACTGACAGCTTTTCTGCGGGAAATCATATCAAACCTTTTACCTGTAATATTCTGGCGGCGCCGTCAAGGCTTTTTCAGCGCCGCGCATCAAAGCTTTGAGGGCGCCATCGCCTGATGCAATTGAGGCGGGTCTATCCGATCGGGGCCGGTATAAACCGGCGCTGTTTCCCGGAGTCATCCATTTGAAGGGCGTGGCCCGATGCAGCTGTTGAGGGGGAATCGGCCGCTTAAACGGGCGTTTTTGGGAAGATCAAAACGATTGTGTTAGCCTGATTCGGCCGGAATGACCATCGACGGGGGGCCGGTCTGGCTCATTTCAAAATAGCGTTTGATCTTGGAATCCCAGCCGTGGACATTGGGGGGTTTGACCGTCACGGTGTTGTCGGCATACAACCTGACCATGGTGGTTTGCTGAAAAGAGTACCATACGCCGATCTGCTCTTTATTCGGCCCGACAATATCAGCACCATTGAACATGTAGGCGATGCCGAAATCCATGCGCATGTTACCGATCCACATGCGCAATTTTTCGGAAGTCAGTTCGGCATCCTTCCAGAACTGGGTTTTGAGCTGGTAATCGCTTCGAATGGCAATGATGGCCCAGGGCTTGTAATCCGGCCCGCTGTAATAATAGCGGTGATTCTCCAGCAATTGTGCAGATTGGAACTGGTCGGTCAGAGAGTTACGCCACTGGAGGCGTCCGTAATTGGATGCTGCGCAACCGGCCAATACCACGAGAATGGGGAAAAGGCCCATCAGGCGGCCAAGGGGTTTTTGGCGGCAATGCCAACCAAAACTCAAGAAAATACTCTGTATCAAAATCAAATTTCCATCAGAAAGGTTGCCAAATCAATTGACACTGACAGTTTATGACCAGACAGCCTATTAAAATGCAACAGATAGCTTTGAAATGATCAACAATTGGAAGCCAATTTGATTTGAGATACAGCTTTCAACATGAGCTCAGCTGGTAATGTTATGCAAACCCGGCAACAGCTGCATGGTTATCTTATGCATCAGGTTCGTTCGTCAAGTCAAGCTTTTGATCAAAATTCGCGTTCAGCCGGCGTTGGAAGATCCCTATCTAAATATGATGATATCAGCACGCTTGTTTGCTTCTATTTATCCTGATCAAAGCACCGGCTGTTTAAGATCGAATTAGGCCCGGTAACATTGGGCGTATAGATCATGACGGTATTGTCAGCTAACAGTTTGACCGTTGTCTGCGGCTGGAAGGAATACCAGAGTCCGATTTTTTCTTGGTTGGGCCCGACCACATGGGCGCCGTTGTAGAGATAGCGGGCGCACCAATCAAGTTTCATATTGCGGACCCACATGCGCAACTGATCGGCTGTCAGATCATCGGCTTTTTTCCAATAGTTGGAGCGCAGGGTATAATCATTGTGCACCGCGATTATCGCCCAGGGCTTATACTTGCCGCCACTGACGTAGTACTGATGATCCGCAACGATTTCGTAGGATTCAAATGTGTCGGTGGTGGAATTGCTCCATTGCAATCGGCCGAAGGAACCGCCCCCGGCACATCCGTAAATACCGGTGATCACCACTACAAATAAAATTGCGCGAAATTTAAATAGGTCACGGTATATTTGTTTTGTAAGGGTTTCAAAAATAACCACCTCTCACTATACTTTAGACCACAGCAACCAAATGCCGAGGTGTTTTGTTTTTTTTTACTCAATAAAGAAAAGCTAGCCTTGAATCGCCGAATGTCAAGCTAGTCAAGATAGAACTTGCCTTTGACAGCCGCCATACGTTAAATATCGCGGATCAATATTTAGGGGCGGGGATCAGCAATAAGTATTCCTATATCATTAGCGGTTAAACTACTTACCGAAACAATCACAGAACCATGAAAAAACTTTATGCGACCATGACACGCCGGCAATTGGAAGATGCGGTTGCCAAAGCCAAACGGTATCCGCATCGTCACCTGCATCGGGGTGATATTATTATGGATCCCGCTGTTTTTGACAACCCGGATCGAGAGACCAACCTGGTCATCAGCCCCTTTGCATTGCTGGACTGCACCGGCTCCATTCATATCGGTCCCTGGTGCAATATCGGACCCCGCACCCGGATATATACCCATGACACCATCCATTGGGGCAAAGAACCCTTGTCATTAATTGAAGAGCAAATGGGTGTGGCCTGGCAGGATAAGTACATCGGAGCGGACGTCTGGATTCATGACGGCGCTACCGTTTTGTACCAGGTGACTCATATCGCAGACGGCGTGGTGGTGGGTGCCGGATCAATATTAACAAAAAATCCAAAGGCTTATGAGATCTGGGCGGGGTGTCCGGCGCATAAAATCGGTGAAAGAACCGACATGGACCGTCAGGCCATGCAAAAGGCTGTCAATGCCCGACAATATCGTTTAAAAGATGGTTTGTAATTCAAGTTTAATTCGAGATATATATGTATTTGTGGTATATTCAGCGCGGTAATCAAGATGTGATACGATACTGCAATGTTGCAAAAATGTCGTCAAGTCGGGACCACAGCTCATTTTAACCACATGGCGCGTAATTCGACATACAATATCCTGATGTATTCCCATGATACCTATGGGTTGGGACATATTCGCCGCACCATGGCCATTGCCTCGCATTTGGCGGGTCCCAAGGTCAACATCCTCATTCTGACCGGCTCCCCCATTGCCGGCCGATTTGCCTTTCCCGAAAAAATTGACTTTGTGCGGATACCGGGAATGATCAAAAAAACCAATGATGAATATTTCCCCATGTCCATCAAAATCAACCCGAAGCACGCCCTGGAAATTCGTAAAAATATTATCACCGCCACGGTTAAGACTTTTCGCCCGAACCTTTTCATCGTGGATAAAGAACCGTTGGGCCTCAAAAGAGAGGTTTTACCGACCTTGCAGTGGCTCAAGCGCTGCATGCCGAAGTCTAAAACCATTTTGGGATTGCGCGACATCATGGATGATGCCCAAACCGTGCGCGGTGACTGGGATAAAAAGGGAATTTATCAAGTGCTGGATGAGCTTTACAGTGAAATTTGGGTGTACGGCAATCGGGAATTTTACAATCCGATCACCGAATACGCAATTTCAGAGCCTGTCAGCCGCAAGATTCGATTCACCGGCTATATTCCCCGTAAAATCCCAGGTACCAAGGCCATCAAAAAAATACGCAAAGAACAGGGCGTGCGCAACGGGAAAAAACTGGTGGTGGTCACCACCGGCGGGGGCGGCGACGGCTATGCGGTTATGAACGGGTTCCTGTCCATGCTGGAGCAAGCTAACAATCTGCCACGCTTCAAATCGGTGCTAATCACCGGCCCATTCATGCCGCGTCGCCAGCGGCGTGATGTTTACCGGCGCGCCCGTCGCCTGGGAGCAACAGCTATTCGGTTTTATGCCCGTATGGAGGAGCTCTTGGCCGCGGCTGATCTGGTGGTGGGTATGGGCGGATATAATACCATCTGTGAAATTCTTTCCCAGGATACGATATCACTGATTATTCCCCGCGAAACCCCCCGTTCCGAGCAACTTATTCGGGCTCAAATATTAGGCAGTCACAATTTGCTCGATTACATACCGCTGAATTCAATCTCTCCCGAAGCGCTCCATGATAAATTTTGCCACCTGCTCGCCGAACCGCAAACGTATCAAACGGCCATATCTCAATTTGAATTGACCGGGCTTGAAACCATGTTGAAGCGCCTGCAGGACTTCAGGTGTCGCCGGATATGACAACGGACCGTCAGCCGGGCTTGGGAATGATCCTCAAGGGGTATCCGCGAATTTCAGAGGTTTTCATTTCCAATGAAATTTTGTTGCTGGAAAGGCGTGGTTTCAGAGTTCACATCTTTTCCATGCGTCAGCCCCGCGAAAAATTTACCCACGCAAGCGTTAATGACATTCGCGCCAACGTTGATTATCTGCCGGAGACCATGTTGCGCTATCTACCCCAGCTGTTGTTTCACAACATTCTTGTTGCGGGGAAAAAGCCGCGCCAATATTTCAAGGCCCTGGATCTGATGATTCACCGTTTGGTGCGCACCCGTAAATCGGCCTCAATCAAACATCTGCTGCAGGCGGGCTATTTGGTCAGCCGGTTTTTGGCCCATGCCGACGTTGTCCATCTGCACGCCCATTTTGCCCATTCACCGGCATCGGTGGCCATGTATACCAGCATGCTCAGCGGACTGCCATTTAGTTTTACGGCCCATGCCAAAGACATCTATACTTCCGATCCGCAGCAACTGCGGGAAAAAATGGCCAAGGCCCGCTTTGTGATCACCTGCACCCGCTACAATCGTCGTTATTTAAATCAGCTGTACTCCCATGGTACTAAAGCGATCCACAGCGTTTACCATGGCATTGATGTTAATCTATTTAACCATCAATCGATTAAGCCTGAACCGGAACCACCCTTTCAACTATTGACGGTGGCGCGCCTGATTCCCAAAAAGGGCCTGCCAACCGTTTATCGGGCATTGCGGCGATTGCATGACCAGGGATTGCCATTTAAGCATACACTGATCGGAGACGGCGATGACCGCCGCCGGATTCTGGCATTGGTCAAAGAATTGAAATTGGAACCTGTGACCCAATGGTTGGGAACCCAGCCGCACGAGGTGGTGCGGCAGCATTATCAGCGGGCGGATCTGTTTATGCTGGGATGCGAGATTGCCCCTGATGGTGATCGCGACGGGATACCCAATGTTATTTTAGAAAGCATGGCCATGGGGGTGCCGGTGGTCGCGACCCGTGTATCGGCCATTCCGGAAATTATCGAAGATGGACAAACGGGCGTGTTGGTGTCGCCCGGCGATCCGGAGGCACTGGCCGCTGCCGTCAAAAAAATGTTATCGGATGCCGCTCTGCGCCGCCGCATCATCAAAAAAGCCGCACAAAAAGTACAGCACGAATTTGACAACAAGCGCCTTATTAACGAGTTGGTGCGTATTTATCAAACCGTGTTTAACTAAGCGGATGGTTTAATCGAGGTTTAAAGATTTTCCCTGCTTGCTAATACGGTCCAGCCTAACGCATGCGCATTTTTTATTATACACCATTTAAGCCCCTCAACCACCACCATCTCTCCGGTGATCTGGTGATTGCCACGGAACTATTAAACTATCTGAGGCGGCAGGGAAACGCTGTGCACCCCATTAGCTCGCTTCGAACCCGTTGGATATATTGGAAATTATTCAAATGGCCCATTGTTTGGTATGAACGCTGTCGCGTCATTCAACAGATCAAAAATATGGGCCCGGATCTGTGGTTGACCTATCATAGCTATTACAAGGCTCCGGATGTGCTGGGAGCCTACGTTTGTCGCCACACCAATCTGCCATATGTCATCTTTCAAGGCATATATTCAACCAAACGCCGGCGCCGGTTATTGACCCGGCCCGGATTTTACTTAAACCGGCAGGCGCTCTTGAGTGCTGCCCACCTCTTTACCAATAAACAGCGTGATCAAACCAATCTGCGGCGCATCATTGCCAAAAAGCGGTTAACCTATTTGGCACCCGGGATTCATCCGCAAGATTTTCAGCATGACGCCCGTGCGCGCAACGACTTGCGCCTTGCCTGGCAAGTTGGCGATGTGCCGGTGGTCTTATCGGCGGCCATGTTTCGTGCGGATGTCAAAACGGAGGGCTTGGCAATTGTTATTCAAGCGTGCGGCATTTTGTATCGGCAGGGATACCAATTTTTCTTAGTGATCGCCGGCGAGGGCCGTGAGGCCAACCGTTTGCAGCGCTTGGCGGAAATCCATCTGCCTGGAAGGGCTCACTTTGTGGGCAAAATTAACCGCCAGGATATGCATCGGTTCTACAGCGCCGGAGATATTTTTGCTTTTCCGGGCATCAACGAATCATTAGGTATGGTATTTCTGGAAGCGCAATCGTGCGGATTACCGGTTGTGGCCTTTGATAATGCAGGCGTTCCGGAAGCCGTCCAGGATGGTCACACCGGGATACTGGTGCCCATGGGTGATGTGGATCAATTTGCACGGGCCATCGGCGCACTACTGCAAGACCGCCAGCGGCGGGAAACGATGGGTGCGGCGGGCCAGGCTTATATACGCCAGCAACACGACCTGAATAAGAATTATCGCGCTATTGTGCAGACGCTCGGGCATATTTTGCAACGATCTAAAAAACATGATTGATTTGATTGGAACCTAATTCTTAATTAACCGTATGGGCGATATTTACGGGTAATAATGCCATTTTTATATTTGCCAGATACAACATCAGAGGCCAGTTCCCAAGGAAAGCTTTGAGAAAAAATGGGTAAAACAAATGAAACCTGTTTTGGATTGATACGCCATGCCAAAACCTTTTGGAATCTGGAAAAGCGCATTCAGGGTCAACGAGATACTGAACTCACAGACATTGGCAGACAATCTGCCCGGCAGTGGGGTGCGGTTTTAAAAAGCTTTGCCTGGGATCGCATACTTTGCAGTGATTTGGGACGTGCCATCGAAACTGCGCGGGCGATAAACATCACTCTGAAGGTACCCATTACGGTCGATGCCCACTTGCGCGAACAGGATTGGGGCCGCTGGACAGGCCTGACAGTAAAGACGATCGAAAGTGAATTTATCGCTGATCTGCAAAAACCAGGCAATCAAGGATGGCGCTTTGCACCCCCCGCCGGGGAATCCCGCCAGGAGGTATGGCAACGAAGTGCGCGCGCATTGTTGGCCGCCGCCCGCAAATGGCATGGCGAAACCATTTTAGTGGTGACCCACAATGGCGTTATTAGGTGTTTGCTTTACCGTTTATGTGATCGTGAGTTTTTACCAAGCGAATCCAGACTGATCAATGATAATCATTTACACTGGCTTTGCAGTGACCATGATCGGCTACGCATTGAAAAAATAAACGCCATGAATTTGTCTTGCTAAGTTTGAGTGCCTCAAGATTGAAAAAGAAAATAGTCATTTACTGTCAACTCATCTGGGGTGTCGGTCATTTTTTTAGAACGCTGGAGATATGCCGCGCACTTTCAGAATACGATGTGATATTGGTCACCGGTGGCAGTCGCATCGATTTTCCCTTGCCGGCCCATGTACGCAACATCCAGCTACCGGCGATTATGACGGATCGTGACTATGCCTACCTGTATAC
>JASJAZ010000199.1 GCA_030066785.1 Desulfobacterales bacterium
CTGATGGATTATACCTGTCGGCTTATCGGTACATGTGATGCGCAAGGGGCTGTTGATCTTATATCGGAAGTGAATGTGCCTATATCATCCGTGTGTCCCTGCTCCAAAGAAATCAGCAGCGGTGGCGCCCATAATCAGCGGGGTGTCGTACAGCTAAAAACGCGATTTAAGAAATTTATTTGGATTGAAGACATGATCGAACTAGTGGAGTCCTTTGCTTCATGTGATGTTTACTCGGTGCTAAAAAGAGTTGATGAAAAACAAGTAACCGAAAAGGGGTATTCCAATCCCAAGTTTGTGGAAGATATCGTGCGGGATGTCGCTCAAAAACTTCAACAGGATGACAATATCACCTGGTTTTCCGTCAGTGCTGAAAATTTTGAATCCATCCACAATCACAGCGCCTATGCGCAAATTACCAACCAGTAAAGCAATCTCAAGCTTCCTTCTTCAAAAGCAGTGCACATCACTTCTAAGATTTGCTTTTATTTCACACTTTTTCCAAACCGTGCGATTGATCAAAATATATGCATGCAAATCTGATGATGGTCTCGAAGCCGACTGAAAGGCCTAATGCGGGAAGTACGCAGGTAAAAGACGACGCAACTGCTGCATAAAAGGTTCAATTGGCTTTCCCGCTGAATTGATCATCACCACATAGCCATATAGACGGTTTTGGGTCGTTTCGAAAAAACCAGCGCGTGTTCGAATATTGGATAAGGTGCCGGTTTTATAAAACTCTCCGTTTTTATGTGACATCAGGTGGTAATAAGGTGCGAAAGCAAGCAATACGTGATGCAGGCCATGCGCCGTCATTCTATTTAGCCGGGAAATGCCGGAACCCTCTACCAATTGCAGTTGGTCAATTTTTAGTTTTCGGTGTGCAAAATTATCGGCCAAGCGTACTCCTTTGGCCAATGATCCGGGCGGACCAAAAAATTTGGCACCAGCGGCGATCAATAACTGATTGGCGATATAATTGTTAGAGTATTCTAATAATTGTTGCACCATTTCTTTTACCGTGAAGGTGGAAACATGACGATAGATAAGTTTATCGGTGGTCTGATTTACCCTGCCTTTTATGATTTCCCCCTTTGTTTGAATACCTGCCTGGTTGAGGAAATATCGTATTAAATGGCCGGCGTACATGAGATTTTCATTATTTACACTGGACAGAATAATTCTTCCTTTTGTTAAGCCGGACAGCTTAATACGTTTCAAAACAAAAGGTAGCAAAGGAGTCTGCGGCTCGCCGCTGACGTAATGATTAGGGCCATTTTGCCTAAATTTTACGGTATTGAAATTCACGCATAGGGCGCCGTTAGGGGCATCATAAGGATTATTGGATGAAGTGACACCTGGAATTAGTAAGGGGTGGCTGAAAAAAGAATCATCTAGAACCAGATCATGGAAAGACTCGAGCTTTGTTTGAAGCCCATTGGCAAGGAGCAAAAGCTCTTCAGATATCAGCAGAGGATCACCATAACCTTTGACCTTCAAATTTCGCTGATGATCAAGATAGAATTCCGTTACAAATCGATAGTTAGACCCCAAATACTCAAAGGCTACCAGAGCCGTCAATAGTTTTAGAGTAGAGGCGGGGATTAACGATTTAGCGGCATTTTGGGCAAAAAGTATATTGCCATCAGAATCACCCAACAGCACGGCATCTTGCGTGCCAATCATGCGATGCAATGTTTTTTGGTGGCGGGAATCTACAACATTTGCATTGCTTTGGGCCAGTGAGGTGGAAAATATTGATTCGATGGCAATGAAGAAGAAAAAAAAGTACAATTGCCATTTTTTATAACTCAATTTCAGATTAGATGCCATAATCGCTTAGGTTGGCCAACGTATAATTCTCAAGACAGTAATATATGCTAAATCACAACCTTAGGTATAGTTTGAAGCAAAGTGGTGGGTTGTGTCAGCAATTTCGACTTATTTTTTGCTTTCAATGATAAACGTTACCGGGCCATCGTTAAGCAACGATACCTGCATATGAGCGCCAAACTGGCCGGTTTTGACAACCACACCAGATTGGCGCACAGTTTCAGTAAAATACTTATACAGCGCTTTTGCATTTGAGGGATCGGCGGCATTTGTGAATGATGGCCGACGCCCTTTGCGACAATCAGCTTGCAGTGTAAATTGGCTCACCACCAGCATTGCGCCACCAATATCCATCAACGAGTAATTCATTTTACCTTTTTGATCTTCAAAAATTCTTAAGTTTATAATTTTATCGGCTAAAAAACCAGCATCGCGATAGGTATCGGATTGGGCCACTCCCAATAATACGAGCAGACCTTCATTAATTTGCCCAATCGTAGCTTCCGAGACCTTCACAGAGCTTTTTTTAACACGCTGAATTACTGCCCGCACGGTTGCCTTCTCCCCACGCTTCGCTCTATTAGGAAATGGTCCAGATACCTAAAATGGCAAAGTATTAGCTTAACTGATGGTCATTTCCAAATGTCTTGAAGTGATTATGTCAAAATTGCGATTAAGCTGCAAGATGCCCCCAACGCCTTTAAAGAATTTTTTACTATTTATATCAATTGCGATGTGTGCAAGCACCAAACGCCGGAAGGTAACATTTGGAGCTCGGACATAATGAAACTGGCGGGGACTATCATTACCACTGGAACAAAGAGATCACTGCATCTGAATAGTCATTGAACTTATGACGTAAATAGAGCAACCGCCATTGGTCTGGAAATGCAATCGGACTATACCTCATGGACCAGTTGGCACTACAACCCGATCCGTCGGGTTGATAGCGGCTGTCAAGAATTTCAAGGGGTTGGCGAACTACCCCTTCATATCGCATTACGACCACGGTCTGTAGCTTTGAATTGTGTGTATATTGTCGGCTGTATATTGATTTGAGACCGTTTTGCATTAGCAAAATGACGATGGCGTTGTGTCTAGCCGCTGTCAAGCAATCTGGTTGGCTGCCTGTCGGTGCATTACCACCGACTATGATGGTCTGAAATTTAGCAGTTCGAAATTCTTTACGCGCCGGCACCATGATAAGATCTGTGTTCACAATGATACCATTAGCGCTCATGACTTCAGCGCGAACATAGTAATTTAGATTAGCTGCCCTGGCGGGACTCGGCGACATTAAAATGGCATATGAAAGCAGTAACTTCCACCACCAGTCACGATGATCAAAGCACAAACTGATTAATCGTTTCCGCGTTATCATTTATAATGCAATCCAAATGGTCACATTAAATCAATGTATTTGACCTATCTAGTATATTCATCGGCCACATGAGGTATATCGACTTTTGGTGGAATAACTTGATTGAGAGTGTTTGATGACACTGTGTTCTCAAAAAACTGATCCGGCCGTTGCCCAGTTCAATTTTCTAAAAAATGCCAAAATGAGCGGTAATCCCCTAAAGTTATTCCTCAACTCTTAATATCGCCGAATCCATTGACACCGAAATTAAAAAAAAGATGCAGAAAATCTTCAATATGTTAAAATTGGAATACACTTAACATTAAATTGGTAACGATTTAAAATCGTTAAAACTTCAATACAGTTTTTAGAAACGAATCACTAAATCTTGCCGAAATGCGGATGCGGTGTGTCCACGCATGAAAGAGGAAACTAAATTTTTTGAGCATAACTACCGATAATTTGATCGGATAGACACCTGTTAAGGCGATGGAAATTTTCCGGTCATTCATTGTAACAAACCGTATCAGTTGGAAGGTGATTATGCTCAATCAAACGAAATATAGGGGCTTAACGTTCTTGTACCTTTTTTCTACATTAATATTAATAATAACAAACTGTTATAGCCCAAGCCAGGTAATTGAACATTCCGGCCAAATTCAATACACGGAAAATTTAATCCCTGGGGTGGAGCCGGAAGAAGCTGTCGATAAAATTATTATTGCGGTACAAGGAACCGGAATTGCCCCCTTACATGGTTCAAGGCTTCAGAAAAGATATATGGCGGAACGGGCAGCCGTGATCGATGGTTATCGAAAAATTTCGGAACGTCTTGCCGGGATGATCATTAATGCGCAAACGATAAGCGGTGGAAATGCCGTTTCAATGGATGAAGTGATGATTGCAACCAATGCATACCTGCGCGGCGCACAGGTCGGAGAAATAGTTCATAAAGAAGGCTACGCTACTGCTCACGTAACGGTGCATATCATGCCGCGAGCTCAGAAATTCTATTACGGTCCCTTTAGTTCGAAGGAGTTTTTAGACGCCCTGCCGCGCGCCACAATCGGCGACGCTGGGCGCAGCAACGATGGTTGATTTTGGGCGGAAGGTGTGCTGCGACTGGAGCTGGTTTAGAGATATTAACCCAAAAAGAGTAAATGATTCAGTGGAATGATGCAGCAGTTGATAATTGGAAGAAAAATTGTAATAGCGTCGCCGCTGCTATTTGTTTTACCTATCATATGTTCGATTTGTCCAAATAAACTGAAGAGCTCCTCAATTTTTTAATTATGATTAAAAATAAAGGCAAACATTAAGGAGAGAGCGATGGAAGAAACCACCGCACAACTGAAAAGCTTAGATAACCTTTTTAAAGCAAGTTTTAACATTTACCGGCAGCGAATTGTTACCTTTTTGGTTCTCGGGGTTCTAACCATCGTCATTGCAGCAGTTTCAGGTGGGGTATTATTCGGTGCTGGTTTTGGGCTTTCAATGGCATTGCCAGCAAGCAAAAATGTTTTGATCAGTGTATTGTCGGTGATCGGTGTTTTATTTCTTTTTTGTATATCGGCGTGGGGATTAGGTGCCTTACTCATTTCGATTGTTGATCAGAAAGCCGATGTTAAAACCTGTTTCGGTGCTGCCAAACCGATGGTTGGTTCTTTTTTATGGCTGTTTTTGTTGATCGGATTTTTAACAACCGGTGCCTTTTTATTCCTCATCATCCCCGGTATTCTGTTTACGGTATGGTTTTTTGTGGCGCCCTTTGTACTGGCAGCCGAGAACAAGCGAGGCATGAAGGCGCTGCTGAAAAGCAAAGCATATGTCCGCGGATACTGGCTTCCAGTATTTGTGCGTGTTTTGGTGATTTACTTGCTATCGATGGTGCTTTCCTTGGTACCTTTTGTCGGGCCCTTCCTTTCACTTTTATTTTTTCCGTTCTTTTTTATTTATACCTTTGTGATGTATGAAGATTTGAAAAAAATACAGGAGGGTATGCGCTTTGAGCCCACGTTTAAATCTAAATTCGGCATATTTGCTACTGGAACCCTGGGATTTGCAGTACCAGTGGTGGTCATGATTTTTTTCATGGGCTCCATGTTTTGGGCTATTGTGGGAGGATTTACATCCAGTGGCATGATCCCCTCTTTACTAAATTTGGGGAACATGCCCACGATGCAATCGGCAAAGGCCACCCCTGTACCCGAGAATCAATCTGTCCTGCACAAAAAAAAGACCAAAAAGATATCGAAAAAAACCAAAAAACAGCCTCGCAAAACTACCAAAGCAAAAGTGGCCAAAAAGAATAAGCGTGTGATAAAGGCGCCTCAAAATAAACCGATGATAGCCAAATCCACAGCACCATCGGCACCATTGCAGCAAGTTGCCAAGAAGAATAAAAAGAAAATGCAGCCCGTCGCAGCACATGCAAGCGTAAACGCGCTGCCGGTTCAAGGTGTCACCACAAAACCGGTATCGCAACGGGCGGTCGACACAAGTAATTTAGTGGCAGATGAACCCCTATTGCCAGATGCGAGCTTAGCGGATCGCGGGCAACCAGAATTGCCGGATCAAGCTGCTAAACCGCTAATGGATTTGGCATTAGCTGATATTGAGCCAGAAGAAATGGCGTCATCCCTTGACCTTGAACAGAATGTAAAGAAGGTATCCAAGCAATCTCAGCCACCCATCAAATCAGAAAAATATTGGCTTGAAAAAGGAGCGCTCTGTTCGGTCTATGGCAATTATCGAGCGGCGATCACGCATTTTCGAAAAAGTATTGAGATTAATCCCTCAAATAGCTCTGCTTACTATAACCTTGGGATCTCTTATGGTGAAATGGGAGAATATGATGCTGCTATTACGGCTTTTAATAACGCCTTGGCCATTGTACCTGAAAACGGTCTATATTATTATGGCCGCGGTCGGGTTTACCTATTGGCTGCCAATCGCGATAAGGCCATCGATGATTTCCAGCAAGCAGCCAGCCTGGGAAATGCGGACGCCCAAACGTATCTTGCAAGCAATCAGTAAATGAATGAAAAAGTACTATAATATAAATATTATTTAAAATTTCTTAATCTTTTACTTGAAGCGGGAATAGGTTAAAATCTATTCTCGCTATTTTTTTGATCGAGTTTCAAAAAACATTATGTTACCTTCATGAATATCTGTTGATGTGTGTTAACAATTTATTTGAAGCGCTAGTTGACAATTATGGTGTGATATTCAATCTTTTGATTATCTGTCAGGTTCAAATCATCTAAAGTTTGGGTGCGCAAGATGATACGACTGGGAAACGTAAAGGAAGCGGCGGCTGCCATCAAAAAACACATCATTCGCACACCACTTATCTACTCCCCATATCTTAGCAAGCTATTTCACGCAAAAATCTATTTAAAATTAGAAAATCTGCAAAAAACGGGATCCTTCAAAGTAAGAGGGGCCACCTACAAAGTGCTTACTAACTTAAATAAAATAGGGGCAACGGGCGTTGTCGCGGCATCGGCAGGGAATCACGCCCAGGGGGTCGCATTGGCTGCCCGGCTGGCAGGTGTTCCAGCCACCATTGTAATGCCCGAGTGGGCTTCCATTACCAAACAAGAGGCCACCAAAGGATACGGTGGGCAGGTTGTCATCGATGGCAAAAATATCGAAGAAAGCTTGGCAAAAGCCCAAGACTTATCAGCCCAAGGACGTATCTTCATACATCCATTTGATGACCCTGACATTATTACGGGGCAGGGTACCATTGCCCTTGAAATACTCGAAGATTTGGAACATCCAGATTTAATTATAGTACCTATCGGTGGTGGGGGAATTATTTCCGGGATTGCATCGGTGATCAATAGCATGCACCCTGCTACCAAAATAATAGGCGTGCAGGCTGCGGTTTGCCCATCCGCCTATGAATCGCGCCTTCACGGAAGAATTGCGCGGGTTGCATCCAAAACGTCCATTGCCGACGGTATTAATGTCAAGCAAGTCGGCCAGCTGACTTTTCAAATTATTGAAAAATGTGTTGATGACATTGTGCTTGTGGAGGAAGAGCAGATAGCCGCCGCAATGTTAATGCTTCTAGAGCGGAAAAAAATATTGGCCGAAGGTGCCGGCGCGGTACCCTTGGCCGCTCTTTTAAAGGGTGCGGTCGCACTACCAACAGATGCCAAGGTCGTATTGCTTATTTGTGGTGGAAATGTTGATAGTCCCTTAATGGGGCGGATTTTGAGCCAGGGACTTTTGAAAAACGGGCGTATTATGCGGCTATGGGTTCAACTGGAAGACACGCCTGGTTCACTGGCAAAACTTTTGGAATTGGTAGCAAAACTCAGAGCCAATGTGCTGCATATTTACCATGATCGTAACATCCGCAATACGCCGATCTATATTACGCATGTGGAACTTGAACTGGAAACGCGTGGGCCGGAACACGTCAAAGCCATTGCCCAAGAACTACAATTGGCAGGTTATGAGATGCAGGAGCGGTAACGCTGAGATGACTGCAAGAATTGATGCAGAGATGATGAGTTGTTAGGGCAACATGCATGGGCACCAGGACAACTATAAATTTTTTGCAAAAGAGAGCATGTTTTTATTGATCGAAGCCTGATAATCAAGCTGGACAAGATCATGGTGGCCTTCATTAAAGGGAATATAGACAAGTGCAAAACTTTTGGGCGTCACATTGATGTTGGGAAAATGGGTCGTTAGAAATTCTTTAGGCTTTATGAAGCCTGCTAAATTGGTTTTTAATCCTTCAATTGCCTCGGTAATCGGCAGTGTCACCGGATACATCCGCTTTTTACTTAGCTTTTGACTCAATTTAATCTGAGGCGCCCCCATGGTCATATTGCCCATCAAGCGTAAAAAAACCCGGGGGCGAACCTTGAAGGCCGGCGCCCAGAATCGAAATGGCAATTCATGATGTTGATCCTGCGCGACCTTGGGCAGATTGGCAATCTGAATCAGATCCCCGTAGGTTGTTAGATTCACACCTTCAATTTCAGCGCGTATGCGCCAAAATGGCATATACAGCGTATCGTTCTCCAAACAGGGTATAAAGCCGAAGGTAAGCTTTTGCAAGGTTTCGCGGCCAGCTTTCCATAAAGTTTGGCAATTTTCGCAGGTCAATACCAGTGAATCGCGTTGGC
>JASJAZ010000200.1 GCA_030066785.1 Desulfobacterales bacterium
TTTTCAGCTACTGATCAGCGCTCTCATAAAAAAATAACAGAAGCGGTCATACTGCCGGCCAGTGAAGCAATTCTCAAAATGTCCGCTATTGATGAAATTCTGGGACGTGTTCGCAAACAGGCGCTTGATCAAAACATGCCTGTCTCCAATATTCGCACAATTATCGATCGAATCCGCAAAGAGAGACAATTTTCAGGCATAGAAAGCCTGCTGCCGCTCATTTATCCACAATTAGATTCGATATTTGATTATCTCCCGCAAAACACCCTATTAATGACGTTAGGGCAAGAAGAGGTCGAAAAAGCAGTCGCTGAATTCCAAGCAAAAATTCAGGCCAATTTTGATACAGCCAATAAGGCAGATCGTCTATGCTTGTCGCCCAGTCATTTATATATGAAATGGGATACCGCTTTAGAAAAAATCAAAGATCGCAAACCACTGATATTTAAAACGTTGCCCACCATTGATGCCCAACAGCATTCACACGACTGCGACAATCGCCGGCTCAATTTTACCATCGACACTAACAGCAGTCTATCATCTGACATCAAGACGCACAGGGCCCGCGAAAATTTATTGCAGCCGCTTTTTAATTGGGTCAGAGGCCAGATTGATGCGGGGCTGCGGGTCTTGGTTGTCTGTCGCAATACCGCGCAAGTTGATCGGCTACGAGATTTGCTGGGACCTTACGGGATTGAGCCGCAATTGGTTGACGAAATGTCGGATCTAACCAATAGGTCAGAGTCTTTTTTTATCTGCATCGGCCAGTTAACCAATGGATTTGTATGGTCGCAAGAGCAATTAGCACTGGTTACCGACGAAGAGATATTCGGCATTCCGCATAAAAAGCGTAAAACCACCCGGAAACCACCCCATTCACAGTTACTGACCCTTGGTGAACTGCGCAAAGGAGATTTGGTGGTCCATGTTGATTACGGCATTGGTCAATATTCAGGGCTACATAAATTAGAACTCAACCGTTCAATCCATGATTTTCTATTAATTGTATACCGTGATGGCGATAAGCTCTATCTGCCCGCTGATCGAATGATGATGATTCATAAGTATATGGGTGTGGATGGAATTATGCCCGTCATCGATAAAATGGGGGGCAAATCATGGTCGCGCGTAAAAGAGCGGGTTAAACGATCAGCCGAAAAGATCGCCGGTGAATTGCTAAAAGTATATGCCCTGCGCAAAGTGGCGCCCGGATACACCTATGCCCCGAATGACAACTACTTCCGAGATTTTGAAGCACGCTTTCCTTTTGAGGAAACTTCCGATCAAATGGCCGCGATCGAAGATGTCGTTAGCGATATGGAAGCACCAACTCCGATGGACCGGTTGATTTGCGGGGATGTCGGTTATGGCAAGACCGAAGTAGCTTTGAGAGCGGCCTTCAAAGCCGTTAACGATAACAAGCAAGTGGCGCTGCTCGTTCCCACCACCGTTTTAGCAGAACAGCATTATCAAACATTTACCGAACGATTTGAGGACTATCCAGTTAATTTAGCGTGCCTAAGTCGATTTCGAAGCACGAAAATGCAACGCGAAATCGTAAACAATTTGAAAACCGGTAGTATCGATATTGTGATTGGAACCCATCGACTCCTGCAACAAGATATAGGATTCAAAGATATCGGGCTGGTGATTATTGACGAGGAACAGCGTTTTGGCGTCAAGCATAAAGAAAGACTTAAAAAACTGCGCAACACCGTGGATGTTTTGGCCCTAACTGCCACTCCCATTCCACGCACCCTGCATATGTCAATGATGGGGGTTCGTGACATCAGTATTATATCAACCCCTCCGGAGCACCGGCACTCGATTATTACCTATATTTCTGAATTTGATGACGCTGTTATTGCCGAGGCCATTCGCAAGGAAATGGGACGCAAGGGTCAAATCTTTTTTGTGCACAACCATGTTCAAAGTATTTTGCGCACGGCCAACCATTTGCAAGCGCTTGTGCCTGAAGTCAGGTTAGATGTTGCCCATGGCCAGATGCACGAAAAAGAATTGGAGCAAGTCATGGTGCGCTTTCTCAACCGTGAGATCGATTTGCTGGTCTGCACGACGATTATCGAGTCCGGGCTGGATATACCAGCGGCCAATACGATATTGATTAATCGTGCCGATCGGTTCGGTCTTGCCCAGATCTATCAGTTGCGCGGGCGTGTAGGGCGGGCGGATCAGCAAGCCTATGCATATCTGTTTATTCCCAAAGAAAGCACATTGACGCGCGATGCACAGAAAAGGCTTAAGGTTTTGATGGAACACAGTGATTTAGGATCTGGATTTCAGATTGCGATGAGTGATCTCAGGATTCGGGGTGGCGGGACTATTTTGGGTGCTTCGCAGTCCGGACATATTGCCGCAGTGGGCTATGAGATGTTCCTCGACTTGATGTCACATGCGATGGCAGAAATAAAGGGCGAGAAATTTCAAAAACCATTAGAACCTGAAATAAACATATCAATTTCCGATTTCATACCTGAAACCTTTATTCCAGACATTGATCAGAGGCTCGTCACCTACCGTCAACTTGCCAAAGTAGCAAGTTCCCAAGAATTAACGGAACTTAGAGCTGAATTAACTGATCGCTACGGGGTTTTGCCGGAGGAAGTCAATAACTTGCTTTTAAAAATTGGGCTTAAAATATTGGCTGTGGATGCCGGTGTTGCCAAGCTTGATCTGGTTGGCCATAAACTGCATATGCGTTTTTCGGAAACGCATCTCAAAAATCCCGGTGAGTTGATTGAGTATGTCCAAAACTGTCCACTGCGCAGTGAATTTAATTCCGATCAGACCCTCAAAATTAGGTTGCCTAAACAAAGCATTAACGGATTGATGGCAGAAACCAAAAACATCTTGAAAGAAATTAGTCAACATGTTAACGGCTGAAAGCCCTGATCACAAAGATATAAATTAGTTGTGATTTCAATAAGCTTTGGCAGATTTGGTGGGCGGCACAAAAGCTATCGGATTTAAATGTTGGCTCAATTTAAAAAGAACGTTTAATATTCAAAGGCCTATAAAAGTATCGGTTGAATCCACCTTTATGCTATGTTTTAATTTGATTTGTAAACGACCATATGTGCGTAAGCAGCTTTTGATAGGGCGGACTTTAATCGTGATTTTTTATCTTAAAGCAGTGAATTAGCCCATCTGTGCAGCTTAGCAGAGCGCAACTTAAAGAATTGGGTTAAATTATTATGAAATGTAAATATTTAAATATATTAGTTATAGCCTTTTTGGTAAGCATTATCTGTTTTACCCTAGCTTGTTCTGATTCCAAATCAAAGACCAACGATGCGTACTTGCTGCGTGTTCGCGAAAGTGTCGTAACGGTTGAAGATTTTAAGAAAGCGTTTGAGATTGCCAAAAGCGCTTATTCACACAATATCATGCAAGATCCGGTTGCCTACCGTGAAGCCCAGTACCGGCTTTTAAATCAGATGACCGAAGAAATTATTCTGCACGAGCGTGCTAAAGATCTCAATATTGTTATTAGCGAGCAAGAAATGGAGCAAGCGATTGCAGATATCAAGGGGGATTATCCGGAGGGTGTTTTTGAACAAACCTTACTGGAAAATGCGATTTCTTACGAAATATGGAAAAAAGGGTTACGCAACCGCTTGTTAATGGAAAAGGTAGTTGCCAAAGAACTGGAAGAGCAAATTACCATTAATTCGCAAGATATTGCAAAATACTATCAAGAACAGCTCAGCAACTCGGATTCTGAGACCGATAACACCCAAACTCCCAACAATATTAATGAGATGATCATTAAACACCTGCGGCGGGAAAAAGCGGAGAAAGCCTATAAAACGTGGATTTCCAAATTGCAGCCTGACTATCCGGTTGAAATTAACTGGGAGCAGTGGGAAAAATTAATCGGATCCTAGCACATTTGCTTTAAATGAGCCTTTTCGATTGTTAGCTAAAATATTTTTAATCTATTGCCCATAACCTGGTTCAAAACCATTATAAGCCGAAGCGTTTGACGTGAAGCAAAGCGGTAAGGATTTTATAACCTTTTAGTGGGTGGTTGGTGTTTTGCGGTTCGTTTTGCAATCAAAGGTCTGATTTTTTATGGCACGCAAAAATGCAACAGCTTTACTAGCTCCCGTTTTTTTGATGCTTTGTACGTTATTAATGCCGAACAGATCCAAAGCTGAAAATGTGGGTGGGGTTGAAATCGTGGATCGGATTGTGGCGGTCGTCAATGAAGACATTATTTCATTATTTGATCTCAACCAAGCGATTGCGCCGTATAGAGAGCGGATTGAGGCCTCGGCACTATCAGAAGATCAGAAACGCGAGAATCTTTTCAATTTACGTGAAGAAATATTGGATCAGCTAATTGATCAAATGCTTACTCAGCAGGAGATCAAGCGCACCAAAATTAAAGTCTCGAAGGAAGAAATTGACGGCGTTGTTGAGCGTGCCAAGAAAATAAACTATTTGACCGACGAAGAGTTAAGAGCCGCCTTGGGCCAAGAAGGTTTGACCATGGAAACCTATCGGGAAAAGATTGAACAACAGTTGCAAAAGCGGCGTCTTCTTAATCGTGAAGTTAAATCTAAAATCGTTCTTACCAAACAGGACATTAAAAACTACTACCGCCAACATCAAAATGAGTATCAGGGCAAAAAGAAGTATCATCTGCGAAACATCATTAAAGAGTTACCACCGCTAGCAACGGATTCGGAAAAGCAATCAGCGGCTGATAGTATTCAACAGATTATCGATGAGCTAGCGCAAGGAACCTCTTTTGAAGATCTGGCGAGGGCGTATTCTGATTCATCCTTGGCGGCTGAAGGTGGAGATCTCGGAACGTTTAATTTCGAGGACTTGTCACCCCAATTGCAGAATGTATTAAATGGCTTGCAAGAAGGCCAACATACCGGTGTTATTAACAGTGAACAGGGTTATATGATTTTTTATATTGAAAAATTATTCACTGAAGCCGGCAAGACATTGGAAGAGGCCACCCCCGAAATAGAAGAAAAACTGTATGATAAAATTGTTGATAAACAATTTAAACTTTGGCTGAGTGATCTCAAAAAACGATCACACATTAAAATCATTCGATAGACATTAACTGCAACTTAACGAAAACAACGATAATTTTAAATGGCTGATTCACGCAAATCATTAACATACGGAAGGTATTTGAAAGTTATTCGCTTGGAAAAGGGCTTAAGTCTCAGCGAAGTGGCGCAGGAGACTCGTATTAGCGTGGACAACCTTCTGCTTATTGAAGCCGAAGATCATGCCAATTTGCCCTCGCAGGTATTTGTGAAAGGATTTATACGTGCCTATGCCAAGGCAATTGGAGCCGATGAGCACGAAACCATTCAATTATATTTCCAAAGTTTACATGAATTGGAAGACAGTGTTCAATTTGAAAAGGATTTAAAGCGTTCACAAGGCAAATTTTGGCCGCGTCTGTTACTTTCCATGGCGGCATTGGCCGGGATGATGGCGCTAACGCTTTTTATCTACCAAAAGGCAACGCATGCACCCCCCAATATAGCGATTGAAAAACCAGCCATTAAAGAACCACAACCAAAAGATAACCCTGCTGAGGAAACGATACCGGTCGGGAAGCCAATCGAAGAAAGTCCTGTTTTAAAACCGGCACCAGAGTTGGCATCAAGTGGACTCACCATGAAAGTCATCGCGACCAAAGAAACATGGCTTAAGGTAATATCAGATGGACAAGAGCCCCAGAGATTTAACCTGTCACCTGGTAACAGTCTGGAGTTGAAAGCTGAAGCCGACTTCAACCTGCTCATTGGCGACGCAGGCGGCCTGCGGCTGACTGTTAATGGAAAACCAGTTGAAATCATTGGAAAAGATGGGGAAGCTGTTAATATCCGGATACCTTAATCGTAAGGTTTTTGTAGATAAACCCGGTCTTGGTGAAAAGCAATTGTAACACAGTGTTAAATTGGCAATTTTATACCTGAGTGGCTGTAACTTATTGCCTTGAACTGAAGAACGATCCCTATGCCGCGTGATCCCAACAAAATTCTTTTAGATACCATTCGCCGCTTACTTCGTCGCGAAGCAAATAGCCATTTGCGAAAAATCGTCAACAAGACACATGCAGCGGATTTATCAGTTGTTTTTCGATCGTTATCGCTTTCTGAGCAACTCAAGCTTTTTGCAATGATCAAAGACAATGAGCAGAAGGGGATATTGTTTAGCGAGTTAGAGGCAGATACCTTTCTTGAGATTGTCGCAGAGCTCGATTTAAACGAGATCGTATCAATTTTAGAACAAATGCCGTCTGACGATGTTGCGGATTTAATCGGCCGCCTGCCTGACGAAAAATCGGCATCAATTCTTGAAATGATGCAAAAAGAAGATTCTGATGAAGTTGAGGATCTTCTCAGCTACGGTGATGATACGGCGGGCGGCATCATGAATCCTGATTATGTGGCCTTAAGGGAAGAGACAACTGCCAAAGAGGCCATCGAAGCTATTCAAAAAGAGTATGCCGATGTTGAAATGCCCTTTTATCTTTATGCGGTGGATGAGTTCGGCAAGCTTGTGGGGGTTAGTTCTTTAAGGCAGTTAGTGGTGGTTGCCCCTCAAACACCCTTAAAGAATTTTATGGCAACGGAAGTAATATCCGTTCAGACGGATATGGATCAGGAAGAGGTCGCTAAAATTGTTGCCCGTTATGATATTCTGGCGGTTCCGGTCGTAGATGCTAGTAATCGACTGATGGGTATTGTCACCGTTGATGATGTCATTGATATTTTCAGGCGTGAAGCCACTGAGGATATCCTTAAAATGGCTGGTGCTGGAGAAGAGTTTGTGGAAACCAAATCCATCTGGCGTAGCACCAAAATACGATTACCATGGTTATTTGCGAGCTGTGTGGGCGGCATTATTGCATTTTTTATCATCAGCTGGTTTGAGGTCAATTTAAACCGCATTGCCTATCTAGCAGCATTTATTCCTGTCATCATGGGGATGGGGGGCAACATCGGTACCCAGTCTTCAACCATTGTCGTGCGCGGGCTGGCCACCGGGCGATTGAATGTTCGCGATTTCTGGCATGTGGTTTTTAAAGAGCTCACCATCGGCTGTATCTTGGGTGTGGTTTACGGAACAATTATCGGTATGGTTGCTCAGGCGAGCTACACCAATATTCCATTGGGATTAGTGGTTGGGTCGGCAGTTGTTTGCTCTATGTCGATTGCTGCTCTGGTGGGTTCGCTGGTTCCGATGTTGTTTGCACGCATCAATATCGATCCGGCGGTGGCCACGGGCCCATTTGTGACAACATCCATCGATATCATCAGCGTCTTTTTCTATTTTCAAATCGCTACCTCATTTCTCAATCTATAATATATGTCGCTTGTCAACACGCCCGCCATTATGCTGCGCCGCAAAGATTACGGCGACTATGATGTCATCGTTACCCTCTTTACAAAGGTCGCTGGTAAGGTTACGACCATTGCTAAAGCAGCTAAAAAAAGCAGTAAACGTTTTGCCGGGACACTAGAGCTATTCTCTGTCTTGCAGATCGTTTATCGCAAGAATCGCAGAGGAGGGCTTGCGGTTCTGCAGGAAGCCTCGTTGCAGCAGCCTTTTGCAAATATTCGCAATAGTATCATCAAGACAGCATACGCAAGTTACTGGGCTGAGTTAATTAATGAATGGCTGGAAAGCGGGCAAGCTCAACCCCGACTTTATCGCTTATTTCATGATGCTTTGTGGCTGCTTGACACCGATGATATGCCCGCGGCGGGGGTTTCAATTATTTTACAAACACAGTTTGCCCAAGCGACAGGCTTCGAACCCAACTTGGTTGGTTGCCAACGGTGTAGAACTAAAACAGACTTTCTGACTGAAAACCAGGTTATGTTTGACATCGTAAGCGGCAGCTTGGTTTGTGATCGATGCAACGCGGGGCTGTCCAGTGAAATATACTTATCCAAAGGAACGATTAAGCAATTGCAATGGGTTGCCAGCGGGGATATGGCCAAAGCCCAACGAATACGTTTTACACCTCAGGCGCTCAAGGAAGGCCTCACTTTCGTAGAGCGATTTTTGCCGTATCATCTGGGAAAAAGCTTTAAGAGTTTAGCGTTTCTCCGCAAGATGCGAAACACGACTGTCGAAGGTTGATCTTCAGCCTGATACTGACGGCAGCACTACCAAGATCCTTTTGCGACCTTGATGGAATGGGTCAATGAAAAAACGAGCAACCTTTAATTGGGTTGAAGCCTTGAAATCCCATACAACTACGGCGTCAGCTCCCTGCCGAATCGATATGGGGGGGACCCTTGACATCCGTACCTTTCACGA
>JASJAZ010000201.1 GCA_030066785.1 Desulfobacterales bacterium
CTGCGTTTGGGGTTGAAGAGATTTGCTAGTGGGCGCGTCAATTGTAGCCGGCGGTGTTGTTTTGATCTCTTGAACAGGAGTTTGCGCCGGTGGTTTCGGTGCCACAAATGGTTGTGTCGATTGTTGATAGATCGGCGGTGATGGCGGGGGAGTTTTAACCGTCGGCGCGGTGGGGGTTTCTAATGATTGCGCCCCAAGTGATGGGTGGGTTTTGGCAATCGGTGTGACAGGCTTGGCACCGACTGATCCGATCAAGGGCCGTTCTTCAATAATATCGGCAGAAACTTGGGGCACAACAATCTGCTGTTCGACAACCGGAACAGAAGATGAATCTGTGGTGGGTGTCGCTGCTTCCATGGCTTGTGGCGGTGGTTTAGTAATATCAGGCGCACTGGGTAGAGCAGGTGTTGTATAGCTTTCAGGCAACGTTAAGGGAGTTTTTTCTTCGACTTTTTCGGGAGGCGGTTCAACCGCTAAAGCCGCCGTTTTTACTTCCGGTATGCTAGATGGAAACTTAAAATAATCAGAATATTCTTTTTCGATCCAGTTAAGGCCAATATTAAAGCCCCACAGGATAGCGGCGATTGAAAGGAGACTGAAGCAGAACCGTGTTGAAACATATAAGGTAATACCTTTATTCGCGGCTGTGGTTGCCTGTGCTGTATCGGCTGAGGGCATTTATTTTCCTTTGTTTCATCGAAGCGGTGATAAATTACGAGGCATTTTGCTCAAATGGTTTCATCCTCCCCGCAATTTGCGAACGTCACCGATACGAATGGTTACATTTTTAGAATCAAAGTATTCTGCTAAAGGAATCAAATATTTACGTGATATACCGGCCATTTCCTTAAATTGCGGTGTGTTAATTTCATTATGATGATTTAAAAAGTCTACCAATTTTTGTCTCAATTTTGCAACGGCTTTTGCATCGAAATAAAGATCTTCCTTTACTTTAACAATAAGCCCCTCTTCAATTAGTAGATGGAGTACATCCTTGGCTTGATCGGCTTCAATTTTAATTTTATTGCGAAGCTCTTTGAAGTAAGGTGGCGTTAAGCTACTTTCAGAATAAATTTCTAACAGCTTTTGTTTTGCATCCGCCTGATCTACTTTCAGGGATACCTTATGGGTCGTTTTGCGTATGAGCTCACCTTCCTGCACAATTGAATTCGTTTTAATCATTTGTTGAAGCAAGTGGTTGAACAACTTGGTTCCCAGTGGCGGAAGAAACTTAGATTTGAGCTCTTGTTTGGGCATGCCAGCTTTTAAGGGGTAATCTTGATGGTACTGATGTAAATGTTCTGTGGCTTTAGCGATGATTTCTTCAAAGCTATGATGATGGATATAGACTCGGTTTTCTTTGTCGATTTGAATAATATCTTTTTTGGAAAGCAATTGCTGCAACAATTTGTTCAGTTGTTTCTCGGGCAGATTGGTCATAATCAACAAATCCTTGAAAGATAAGCCCTGTGATCCTACGTTCTTCAAATGGCTATCAACTACTTCGGGCGAATCTTGGCGGGCTAAACTCTCCAGCATGGCAGCGATATCTGGTTTAAAGCGTTTATGCTTTGTGGGGATGGGGTTTATGACCTTGCCGCCACCAATGGTCTGAACAGGTGAATAACTGCGAATAACAAAGCGATCATCTTTTATAAGAGTCACCGGTACATCCAGCCGTATTTGAGCCGCAATCGTGTCACCCGGCTCGAGTTCTTCTCGATCAAGCAGTATAAGATTGCCCAATATTTCACTAGTTCCCGTGTGAAAGCGGACCCGTGTACGGTTTTTAAGCGGTTTTTTGTTGCTTGTCAGAAAGTGGACATTTAGATCGACCATATAACTCGGTTTCAATGCATCCGGTTTAGATAGTACCTCTCCGCGCTGCAGGGCTGATTTTTCCAACCCCTGAAAATTAATGGCGGTGCGCTGCCCGGCTAGCGCTTCGTTAACCGCCAGATTGTGCACCTGGATTCCGCGAACTTTGGCGGTTAGCTGGGACGGATAGATCATAATATCCTCACCCACACGCACTTGACCGGAGATTAAAGTGCCGGTGATAACCGTACCAAAGCCCTTCATGGTGAATACGCGGTCAACTGGAAGGCGGAAAAGGCTGAATACCGGACGCTCTGGTATATCCGAGCTGATATCGTCCAAGGCCTTTATAAAATCTTCGATGCCTTGACCATTGATAGAAGAAACCGGGATGATAGGGCTATCTTCCAGAAAGGAACCGGACATAAAATCTTTAACGTCTTCCAGAGCTAGTTCCAACCATTCTTGGTCCACTAGGTCGATTTTGGTCAAAACCACCATGCCATGTTTGATACCCAATAGGGTACAGATTTCCATATGCTCGCGGGTTTGCGGCATCACACCTTCGTCGGCTGCAATGATCATGGCGACTAAATCTATACCTGTGGCACCCGCCACCATATTTTTAACAAATTTTTCATGACCCGGTACATCAACGATGCCGATATGTTGACCGCTGGGAAGATCCAGGGAGGCAAATCCCAATTCAATGGTAATACCACGCAGTTTTTCCTCTTTTAAACGATCGGTATCAATACCGGTGACCGTCCTGATCAAACTGGTTTTGCCATGATCGATGTGCCCCGCGGTTCCAAGAATAATCTGCTTCAATGTTTATAAATCCGATATAATGGTTTCGAAGTTTATCTGCTTTTTCTGTGACGTAAATACTCAGCAAAATAGGCGAGGCCGACCAGGATGATTGCCAAACCGACCACATATTTAAGATCGACAACACCATAAAACATGCGTGTAGCAATGACCGCAAATACGATCCCCAATAATGCGCGTAAGATAAAGACAGGAAAACGACCCATTTATTGTGCCTCAAATAGATAAGATTAGATGAAAGAATGTGTCATTGAATTCGTAAGAATTCAATGAAATGTCGTGAAAATTAATTGCCAGCTTGGACCTTAAAAACAATATGCTATAAGTTACGGGTGGTCAATACCCAGTTTGGTGGCATGACAGTAGGGTCGCAGGATGAGACAAATGGATTTAATCTATTGGCGGATGGTATTTCCTATACAATTTTTCTCGAGGGGCCTCCATGAGGGTTAAATTGGTGCCCTGTTTGAAAAACACTTGATTGGGCCGGATTATTTTGTTAAAAATAGCCGTTTAGTATGGTGGGTGTAGCTCAGTTGGTAGAGCGCCAGGTTGTGGCCCTGGTGGTCGTGGGTTCAAGTCCCATCACTCACCCCATAAAATGTTAAAAACCATTGCAGCCACCTGCAATGGTTTTATCACTTGTGCGCCCGTAGCTCAGCTGGATAGAGCGCCGGACTTCGAATCCGTAGGCCGCAGGTTCGAATCCTGCCGGGCGTACCAGTTAATTCAAGGGGTTACGCTTTGCTTTGTAACCCCTTAATTTATTTGTGCTACCATTTTGCTACCAAAATTTTCAAAAACCGTTTTTTCCAGCCTTAAAGCTGCCTGCTGATTTACAGGTTTCATTAAATGCGGATATACATCCAGAGTCATGGTAGGGCTTGAATGTCCCAACTGATTTTGGATGTGCTTTTTATTTTCGCCTTGCTCAATGAGCAAGCTGGCATCGGTATGTCTTAAATCATGAAAGCGTATCCATAGAGCCTTTTATGGTTTCAATTCGTTCTTCATCCCATGGATTTGACATATTCGCCTCCTGCGGCAGCTGGGATATTAAGCCCTAAGAGTGCGGTACGTAAATACAGTCGCATTAGTTTGCAACTCTATCCGGAAAAAAGGGTACAGGACCGGATGATCAGATGCCACCATTCTGCAACCATAGCAACCAAATACAGAGCAAAACATCGTGAAGCAAGATTCAATAAGAAATGATGTAAAGTGCTGGGAATATATAAAGATATGAACTATTAGGAAAGATGCTAATTACCGTAAAAACAGCAAAAACAGATTCGCACTTTCAACCAGAAAACAGACCGATCGTTTCTTTGCATTGCTTCACGTAAAATGAGTTCCCATGGAAAAGGATACTTTGAGATTTCCATGACCTTGCACCTTGGCGCTTGAATGACCACTGCCAAGGAATCGTTTGCCGTTTGTTGGCAACGTCAACAGGCCCAACCAATGAAAGGAGGATTGCATGCGAAAAAGCCAGCTTGGGGTAGGCTAGGCTATAAAGTCAATCGCAAACGTGTTCAGCGGCAAATGCGCCTGATGGGTCTGCAAGCCATTTACCCAAAACGCCGGACCAGTGGTGCGCATCCAGCCCACAAGCTATATCCCTATCTTCTTAGAAACTTGAATATCAACCGCCCCAATCAAGTGTGGGCCGCTGACATTCAACATTGTCAAGGATGAAGGTTTCCAGTGAAAATGCCGTGCAATCCAGCGTGATGTGAAGGCGAATACGACCTATTCGCTTTTTGATGTTTCGACGCTCAACGGCCACCGCCACAATGGTTTTGCCACCGGCGCCGCGGCCTCTTTTGCTCGCTTGATGGCCGCCGATGAAAAATTCATTCACTTCCACGCGCCTGGAAAGCTGTTCGCGCTGCCGGCGAATCGTGGCGCGTCTGAGCTTTTGCAGCCAGCTCCAGGCGTCGACATAGCTGCCAAAGCCTAACAGCTCTTTGAGGTTGACGGCATTGACACCCGATTTTCGCGTGGTAAACCACCACATGGCTTTAAACCATTAGGTGATCGGCTTTTTGGAGCTATCCATAGTGGTGCCAGCGGTCAGTTAATGCTGATGCTCACACTGGCGGCAGATATACAGATTTCTTTTGCTCAGCCAGTATTGGCCGTTTCCACATTATTTACAGATAAAACCCGTGGGCCATTTGTGTTTAAACAAGTACTGGTAACAAACCTGTGGGTTTAAGAAACGTTGATCAAATTCAATTTCGTTTTTAGGAAAATCTTCGCTAATTGTAAACGGTGTCATGGCAGCCTCCTTATTTAATGTTTGAGGCTGTTATAACATAAGCCTGTGACAGATCCGGGCACAACTCTCAATATACTGGAGCTTTGCAGATAACCACGATTGGTTAAACTTTATCGACAGTCTCTGGATATGGGGCCCTTATCGTCTACAGCCGATGACGCGCGGATTTCGTACAGCGGAGCCTGGAAATCACCCGCCTGCCGTGATGCGAATCAAACGGCAGGCGGGCCATGCGTGTTTATTTGCCGACCGTCAAGCGGTCTTTATTCAACATCAAAATCTTGTCGCCAACACCTTTGACTTCTTTCAACTCCGCAACGGTTTTGAAAGGGCCATGGGCCTGTCGGTAGGCAACGATGCGTTCGGCGGTTTTGACGCCGATTTTCTTTAGCTCGGTCAATTCCTCGACCGTCGCCGTGTTGATGTCGATTGGAGCGCCCTCAACAGCCCAAACCGAGGCGTGCAATCCCAACAGCAGACCAAACAGAACCAGAAGAACCAGCGATTTTTTCATTTTGCCTCCTTTACAAGTTGAATTGTGGAAGTTGATTATCCTGCGGTTTTTCCGTCAGCGTAAACCACAGGACCGACTGGTGGTTAGGCTTAACAATTTTCGTGCCATCAATGTCCCGCATGGCGAATTCCGGCTCTATTAACTTTCGCCGATGGGAAGTCTATCTATAATCGTTTGAATATACATTTTATTTTTGATTTACCCCTTGCCCGGCGGCCAAAATCGTTCGATTGCCATGCACTGCGTTCCTGCGTTGTCGATTTCGGGAGAATTTGATCGATGCACAAAAATATGTGCGGAACCGCACTGAAAATTGTGCAATCGACATGCAGGTGCCGCCATCAATCGAAACCAACCGGTCACCCACACCACCCTCACAGGTCGCGACCTGTTTTCAGATTGCTTGCCTCGGATGCTCATCTGATATACGGGGGGACGGTGGTATCGTCATCGGAGGTATGTCGTTAATACCAATCGAGCATCGGGAAGACCGAGCGCCATCCACCGTCAAAACGGAAGGAAGCCATCATGCCCCAGGACGACACGGTGATCAGCAACGCCCGGATTGAAATTGGCGGACCAACGCTCCATCAGATTGTTTCCATGGCCAAAAAAATCAAAGGGCCGGATGCTGAAACTAACGCCTGCCTATGACATCTGTCCACAACCGAGGTCAGGCAATGAAGTTTCACAGGCGATGCCGATTTCAGGCGATAACTGCATGAGTCGGATATCAGCATGCCTGCAAGCGGTACATCATTTTCTGCTTTCAGCAAAAGAGTCGACTGCGATCATTGAACATCAGATTACTGCAATCTCCAAAAATTGGAACTCCGTTTGTGAGGAAGCCGATTTATCAGAGACCGATCGTACGCTGCTGTGGGGACGCCAGTATCTGAACCCCTTTGCATTTGATGATCTGAAGGGGGAATTTGCCATCATTCGAAAGCTGGCCAACGAAATGCGGACGGCAAGAGAGGACTAGGTTTTAAATAGGGCGAGGTAAATAGGGGGCAAGGTTATATGCATATCTTAGTAACAACCAAGAAGTAAAGTATTCCATTCCAATTTTATTCCTCGGTTTGATTGTGCCCAAATTGTGACCGCCAAGGTCAAAGATTTCCAAGCACTTCAAAACGAAACCAAAAATACGAAAATAAGTTAAATAGAACCAACTGCTTGAAATCACTTATTTTTTTTATTATGAGATTCCTGCTCTTCAAATCCGTAGGCCGCAGGTTCGAATCCTGCCGGGCGTGCCAGTTAACCTAAAGGGATTATGGATCATTATCCATAATCCCTTTCTTATTGGTGAAAACTAGCGAAAAGCCCCGCGTCGATATAGTCGCCAAAAAAAGACCAAAGCTGCTAAAAGCGGCTTGCGGCGCAGTTTCTCAGAGATTTCTATACTTACCCCAGAGTGGCGTTCAATCTTCCACAAAATGTAATCCAATCCGTTTTCAAAAGTTGTTATAGCTTTCGATAGCCTTAGAACCGACAGCATTTTACCCTGGAAAGATCTCAACTTCCAAGCACCCTGGCAGGTCTTACGCGTGTTTTCGGAAATTTGTGTATGGTATGTATGATCGTGTTTGGTGGTATTGATGTCAACTCGATACGGAATTTCTGAGATGGCAACCTGCGTCAGATTTTTATAGAAATGGGCATTGGCATCAAATAATTTTGCAATTTTCTCCGGGCGCTCAGCTCGCAATTCAGCCCGGTAACTTAATCGTAATCCATGCGTCCATATATCCCGAACAGAGAATGTGGCAGGCAAACAGGGTACAACCCTTGATAAAAAAGTGGTGGTGGCTTGGGCTAACCCAGTTTGAACCTGCGTCGCCACTGTCTCATTGCGCGCATAAAGCAGTACGCTTGGTTGGGCAAAACGCCCCCACAAATATGAATGAAACCATCGGGTGGACGTTCCCTTTAGAAAATCATTTAAAGATAAGACAGCATATTTTGAACGGACCGTTATTTGATTATAAGACCGTTCTAAATAAAAAACGTTGGGAGGTAAAAGTTTATTTAGTGAGGCTTGTATAGGCCTTTTGAAAGCCCTGTGATAATCATCCACCAATACATATAAATCAGCGATGCCATTGCTGGCATTTCCAGAACGTAAACAGGAGCCGTAAAATAGAACCGCTTGCGCAGCATCGGCATACTTTTTAAGTAACTGGTCAGCTAGAAAATGAAACTCTGGGGCCACCGGCTGCAAGCATTGTTCTTTGATGAGGGTTATAAGTTTTTGTGAAATAGATGTATTCATATCTGTAGAAAAGAAACCTCTCCAGCACTATTAACCGTAACTGATCCAGTTCGCGGATCCATCTTAAACATCTCGCCATCCAGTGTATAACCACATGATGAGGACAAATGAACTGTTTCTACATTTTGGCTGATGTACCCATTTTCCGGGATTCCAAGCCGACTTTGATATCCACGCAATGCAGACGGCAGAACCCGAAGCAAGTATTTTGAGTTGGCGCGCATTGCTGTGAAATGTAGCGGTGCCAAACGCCGGCCCCAATATGGCCGCAATCTCAGAAATAGGCGTTCGAGCGTGCTGATTAATACAAGCGTATATCTATTCTCAATTAGCGGCTGTCCGTTAAGGCCGATATGTATCGTCGTTGGTTTTACCAATCGATTTTGTCTGCGAATAAGGGCTAACACAAATAGAAGTAAGGTCAGACCCGGTCCAATTTCACCGCGCAATCCGATTGTATGAACTTTCTGTTTACAGAAATGAACCCCCTGGTAAATTGCGGCGGTTCCAAAGAACATCCCGCAAATCGGTATTTGATGAGCCGGTCCCTTTATGCATAGCACCGGGCGTCTTTGGATGCTAGGATTGCTGTTGCGCGTTGCTGAC
>JASJAZ010000196.1 GCA_030066785.1 Desulfobacterales bacterium
AGGAAAGAGTTGTCCCGGCGAGCAAATTTAATAAAAATAAACGCGTCAGCTTGTTTTTGATACCGACTGTCATTAATCTCTCCTGGTCATTTGCTTCCAGGTAGCAAAAAAGTAATAGGGATCATCCTGTCACACCGAGCGGGTGTGAATGAAGTTAACCGTCAGATGTTATGGCAGCTTTATCGATTCAATTTAGATAGCAACTTAATATATAATACGAAATTCGGGCCCATAAAATCAAGTTGGGTCGCGTGCTTCAATAGCCAGCGCCCTAATATATAGAAATGTCACCGCCCTTCTGGAAAGAAAACGAAGATTATGGCGCTTTTCCCTTCAGCAACCGATCCAATTGCTTAACTACGTATTCTCTGGCTTTTTTTGGTTTAAAATCTGAGGGTACATGGAGCAGAAAGTTGCGCCACTTAAAATCTTTCACATCGCGACTGCTGCTGGCAATATAATCTCTGAGCGCAACACCCGACTCACGGTCAAATGCCCACAGCTGCTGCTGCTTGTAATGTAATGAGAAAAAAGCTTCTTGGGGCCAAGACAGTTTATGCTTGCGCAGAAAAAAACATTTGGAACATCTAATCGAACCCATTTCCCATCCATGGTCGCGGTACAAATATTTTGAATGGGCCCAATCTTCAGAAGTATAACCGTCCGGCAAATCTCGAATAGCAGATACATCGCCACCATGCAGCCCCGCATAGAAGGCAGCACCATGCCATCTGTGACCGTACGAATCTTTGAATATCTGATAGTCAAAAAGATCACTCTCCTGAAAATGAGGAATATCTTTTTTAAGTTTAATCTTCACGACTTCTGCAAATTCAAATAATGCGCAGTAGCCGCATGACGGACATTTAACAGCCACGGTATGTGGCATTGGATTCCAGTCGGATGTCTCAGTCATTTGTTTTCCATCGCGCTAACCCAAAAGTCTCTTGAAACCTGTAACGATACTATCATGAAAGCTCAAAACTGCGTATTTGCACAATATTGCGGTCGTTTTTTTATAAATTCATTAGTCAAGCTCCAGCAATGCTTTGCATTGATTGCATTTTACAACGCCTCGGAAAACTTTGTTGCCGCATTTCGGGCAATAATAGCGAGCCTCTTCATCTTGCGCCCATTTATCAGTGCCGACTTCGCGCCGATGAGGAACACACCGCATAATGACCTTTTTACCAACCGTCATGGAAAAGTTTTCAATATGCTGGCAGGGAAATTCATTGCATTGATGGCACCCGCTATAACCTTTTTGTTTCGCACATTCTCTGATTTCACACTGCTTACAATGCATAAACCGATCATCTGATAAGCAACCGTTGCAGCGAATATCTTCGGCCGACAAATGTTCGCTGTTTGGAAGCATACCCTTACCGGACACGCCGCCTTTGTAGAGATTTGCCAACCGTTCCTTAAATTTCCGGTTATTATCGCGATGGGCAATGTAAATGGCACAAACACCGCAATAGAGACCACAGGGTGAACAGAATTCCGGATTTATGGTCATGGTCTTAATCCTTTAGGTCGTCAGGGTTTATAATTTTGCGCAAATAATAGCGATCATGGCCCTTGGGATGATCTTTTATTTCACCAAAGATTTTGAAGCCCAACTTTAAATAAAAATCTTTGGCCTGAAATGAAAAGGTATCCAGATGAATGCCCCGACATTTTCTTGCAATGGCTTCATCTTCGATTAGCTTCATCAGTTTAGTGCCGTATCCAAATTTGCGCGCTGATGCTTTAACCCACAAAAGCTTCACATGCATCCAATCATACATTGAAATACAGTCGGCACCAGCCATAACGTCACCACCCCGCTTTAATGCAATCACAAATGGCTTCTTATCTCTTTTAACCTGACTGTCATTGTAGTCGATCAACCTTTCCAATAAGAATGCGGCAAGTGGGTCATCTGAGGCGTTGGATGTGTAAATTTCAAATTCTGGGCTCATTTTCGCATTTTACCAAACAGGCTAATGATGGATTTTTCAGCATGTCTCGATAAGGCGGCAAAACAGGAAGCAAAATTTGGTGCGGTGATGCGACCTAGGCTGCATGGCATGAATTGAGTGGATTCAACGCTAAGCATCGAGAGAATTTTTGAGGATTGGCTTAATATCAATGATCGGCGTGCCATCCAGCGCTTCCAATGGACGCACTTGAATACGCTCCGGCCTGTCAATCTGCAGAATTTCAACCCGATGCAAGCCCACCGGATTGGGACGGTCAGGCGAACGCGTTACAAAAACCCCGCGAAGCGGCTTATCTTTGTTGTCGCGCGGATGAAGCTTTAAAACATTACGGGTTGCCTTGTGAAACCAGGTTACCAAGATCACTTTAGAGCCGGGTGTGATGCCGTCAAGGCCCTCCGCAAAATCGGAATCAACTTCCACCCATGCATCAGGCGCGCCCTCGTAGCCTTGTTTAGGGCAATCTTTGCGCCGCTTCAGTTTTGAGCGTACAAATCCAACCGGCCGAAGCAAATATGGGTCAATTTTATCCAAGTCTAACATGCTGATGATACCTTCTGTTTATAACGCCGCAATATATGAAATTTATTGACGAAAATCGCTGCTATTCATCAACTAAGGACTATCGCCGGTATTTGGCGTATTCGCGGTACGGCTGCGGTTTAGATAATCAATGGCCTCCTGACGCTCCGAAAACACCTGCACCATCCAACCTCTGTTGCGGCATACGGTCTCGTAAAACTCTACGGCTTCCCTTGCAATGGTATCTTCCGGAAGAAGCACCGCCACACATCCCTGCCGGTCGGCCTTCTCTTCGATGTACTGTTTAGCGGGCAGGTCATAAACTGCCATAATCGATGTCGCCATCTTCATTTTGGTAGCGTCAACGAGAAACCGATTCCAGCCCTTCTTATGTTCCAGTTCAATGTGCTTAGAGGTTGATTCGCTCAAATCGTCGGCCGTGATTTGGCCTTCGTATACAACCTCCACGATCTGCAGTTTTGAATTGTAATCATAAGACCACGGCATATGGTACTCCTTCATCACGACAGTCAGCAGCCTGACGGATCGGGCTGCTGTGCAATTTGTATTGGTGGCAACAGAAGCCCGTTGAAATAATTATCTAATCAAACTAATTATTTTACGTCATGGCATCTGCAATTTTTTGCAACGATTCAAGATCCTTTCTGATAAAATCTGCATCGCCACCATGCTTGGTATATCTTCTAAGCAAAATGCCTTCGCCCGGATGCAGGAACGAAACCCTATCCATGGTGTTGAAAAGTGCCGCTCCAGGCTTAACCATATCGATCCGTTTAAACCCATTGCGGGACTGCAAAGACACTATTTCATTTGCAATTTGCTCCGATAATTCCGACATCACATCGTTATTTTTCACTGAAAATTCTTTAGAAACTTCCGTTTCTAAAAACAGATAGGTTAATGCCGGCACAAAACCCATTCCGCCGGTTGCATATTTAGTCACCCTGCCATTTATACCTGCCTCAATGATCCATTTCGATGGTACATAGCGAACCCGATATCCCTGCCCAAATAAACGGCTGCCAAGTCGTGATATCTGAATTTTCCAAATCACCCCTGCAACGATAATCAGGATCACAAACCCAATAAAGTAACTGGCAGGCATGCTGTTATTATATTCGTATTTGGGTTGTTATTATTTATTGGCTTTTATATTTTTTGGTTACGGTACAACATTCAAATTTAACTTTAGCATATCTAACTGATTATTCAACAAATTATTGGATTTGATAGTTGTCGCCTGAATAGCCGGATCATTTATTTTTTATTTTTTAAACGCCCGTCAGATTTATTTCAGGGGTGTTTCTTTCGTCATGCCGTCGCGGCCGGCATCCAGAGATGGCCCCTCAAAAATAATTAGATTCCGGATCAAGTCCGCAATGACACGCCTTGATGCTCGAACCTCCCCGACGGCTCATTTATTTAGATTTTTTTTAATTTGCTTCCCACCGATAATCGTTTTCAATCGAGCATGGCAAAAATTGTAGTGGCCCTTTGCAAAAGCAAAATCTGTAACATTTGGCGCACATTTGTCGTATTGGATATTTTATGTTAATATTTCAGTTAGATATATGAGAGATCTGGATATTTCTTCCGTCACACCAGAGTAAGACATCATCCAGAGACGGCCCCTTAAAAAGAGTTGGCTTCCGGAACAGTCATCCCGGACGTGATCCGGGACCTGAATAACAAGCGTTGATGTTCAAAACTTCCCCACGGCCGAGATGTATAAAATGAAGAACGTACGGTCCCAATCATGGATTGTCGCGGAACGCTCCGCGATGAATTATCCGTTTTGATCCAAGTGCTTGAGCAATAGGCAACTACTGACTTTGGAGAGAAAATATGCAGGCCAACGATACGGTAAGCAAACAAATTGAATTAGAAGATTTATTAGAACGGTATCGTCTAGCTGTCACAACCGGCAAAGTGGGGGTGTGGGACTGGAATATCGAAACAAATGAGATCTACCTTTCACCCAATTTGAAAGCTATTTTGGGGTATGCCGACCATGAAATCCCCAATGACATCAACAAATGGGTGACGTACGTTCATCCAGAAGATGCCGACTATGTCATGCATGAAGCGACCGAATACATGGAAGGGCGCAGCCCCAAGTATGAAGTCTATCACCGTATGTGCCATAAAGACGGCAGTATTCGCTGGATTTTGGTACGGGGAAAGGTCTTGAAAGATGCCAGCGGTAAAGCCTACCGAATGATCGGGGTAGATATCGATGTTACCGAGCGCACCCATGCGGATGAAGAATTACAAAAATATAAAGAACATTTGGAAAATTTGGTCGAAGAAAGGACTGCCGAACTGAAACAGACCCAAAACCATCTCTTCCAGTCGGTCAAGCTGGCATCCTTGGGCGAAATGGCAACGGGCATAGCGCACGAGGTGAATAATCCGTTAGGCATCATCAGCATGGCGGCGGAAATGTCCCGTTTGGAGATAAAGAAGGAGAACTACGACCGCCTGAACACCTATTTACAACAGATTATAGATCAAACCAAACGAGCCAGCGCCATTATAACGCATTTGAAAATGTTCGGCCGCGATGTTTCGCAAGAAAAGTATCGAGCGTATAATATAAACGAAGTCATCGAGAACGCCTTTGTCTTTTTCAAAAGTGATTTTAAGGTGAAAGAGATTGAATATGTTCAGCAATTGCAAAAGGATCTGCCGTCCGGGTTCGGCAATCCGTTTCAAATCGAGCAGGTATTTGTCAATATGCTGAGCAATGCTCGCGACGCATTGCAAGGCAGCAAGCAAAAGACCATCAACGTACGGTCTTTCCCAGACAACGACATGTGCGTGATTGAATTCGAAGATACGGGCCGGGGCATTTCAGAAAAAAACTTAGCTAAAATCTTCGATCCTTTTTTTACTTCCAAAGATGTGGGCGACGGGACCGGACTTGGATTGAGTATATCTTATGGCATTATCGAGGAGCACAAAGGTCATATAGGTGTTGAGAGTCAGGAGGGCCAAGGAACGAAGTTCAGCATTAAGCTGCCAAAGGTGGAGTGACACATGAAGGTTTTAGTCATTGAAGATGAACCCATTATCCTGCAACTGACCAAGCGATACTTGACAAACTTTTGTGGTTGCGAGGTTACCACCGCCGAGGATGGCGTCAAAGGACTGGCCTTATTCAATCAATCGCCAGATCAGTTTGATCTGGTTGTTACCGATATCAATTTGCCCAAATTGGATGGCTTGAGTCTTCTTGAGCGAATTAAAGAATTTAACAGCATCCCCATCATTTGTATCACCGGCCACTCCGACCTGGAGGAGCAGGCCAAGTCTTCAGACCTCAATATCGTTTCCGTTTTAACGAAACCGTTTGAATTGACCGAATTCGGTCGAATCATCGCTGACGTTAAAAACAAGGCAAATCTTTGATTTTAGTGTTTTCCTTCAATATCTACAAAAATTCCGCGGTGATCAGAACCCGGCAAATTGAAAGTCTGCGAATTTAAAATACCGACTTGGGTAGGAACAAAGATATAATCAATACGACAAAATGCGGGAAACCACGAAACGGGCGACCACGTTGGGCCTGGACGCCAATTGGTATTTGAATATGAATCGCGCATACCCGCATTTTTAAAATAGTTAATGGCGGGCTGGAACGGCAAGGTGTTCATATCCCCCATTATGATGACAAGATCTCCCTTTTGTGCGATTCCAATATGTTGTTGAAGCCTACCATCTGCTACCCACGAAGCGATCGCTTTCAGGGTTGGTTCCGTTGTATTGCGGCATGCCCGGATTGGTGGTGGCGCATGGACCCCTAACACAGATAGCGGGTTATCGTTTAGTTGAAAACGTGCTATTCCAATCGGCATTCGACACGGTCCCCTGACCGGCGATTGTACTGCGGTTGCCCGTGCTTTTAAATTGCCCTTTCCTATGATGCAAATCCCATGCGTACCTTTTTGGGGTGCATCTAATATGGTCTTATATCCGTAATGTTTTAGTGCGGCTAAATCTAAATTGTTTCCGGTCCACTCTAATCCGATTAATAGATCAGGTTCGATTTCTTTTACGATCTCTGAAAGTGCTCTTATTCTTTTATTTTCAAAGCTTAGATTGGCAAGGCCAATCCGAAGGGTTTCGGCCGATTTTTTTAGCGGGGCTTTATGAGCAGGGAGGCCTAATAAAATCCAAACAGATACTGCCGCAATTACGATAGTAACAATTGTGGTTATCCATTTTACAATTTTCATATGGTGCTTTGAATCATGGATTATATCATTGCTTAAACACTATCGAACCGGCAGCACCCGCGTTGGACCAGAGTAGAACTTGCGGAGCCAGTAGACTTTTCCATAAGTAAAATTAAATCGGCCGGCCTTGATCCCGCGCGTATCTGCGGCCCAGCAACTCGCTGCGGTTGTGTCAATTAATTGAGAAATGTGGTAGCCCTTTTTGTTTTTATCACTCGGGTCATAGAGACTTTTAAGTTCAGCAAGAGTGGGCATTCGCCAGTCACTGTGGCCGCCGCCCCTGTAATGTTGGCAATAAGAAAGAGCGTCCGGCCAATTTATGGGCGTTCCATTGTCCGTTGCGGCCCACATCAAATTGGTTTGAGCGTCGGTAACCGTACCATCACCGTTGCTCACAAAGCGGTCAGAGGCCAGCGCGGGAGTAATCAAAAAGCTTAAAAGTGTACAGACGCCAACCAATATGATGTATTTTTGTGATAATGCTTGTGGGGGCCTAAACATCATTGCAGCCTAAATCGCACGCTTTTGCTTCGTTATTGTCCCGCATTGATGACGCCACCATTATGATGACTGCAGGAAACGACGAAAACGCTTAAAACATAGAAACGCGAAAAATCCCAGAATGGGACCGACAGCGATCATGGCACCACTGACCAAAAGCAGGGCGCTGGCATAAAACCCGCCTTCTCCAACGAAACCGCCGTGACTCTCAAAAAGGGCAATATAGAATCCATAGATCCCGAAGCATAAAAGAAACAATCCGGATATGCTGGCTGCAACTCCAATGATAACAAGCAGAACTCCCCATACACGGCTGGTAAAACGGCTCATGGATTTTAAAAGGTTAGCCTTTGCCAACAGCTATATTTTTAATTCTCCGGAAAGCGCTTTCAGTTCGGGTTCTGTATACGCAAGCTCACGAGTCTTGGTCAGCCAGTAACTGGCAAAGGTCGCAATTCCAACAAATTCTGCAATAAATGTATACGCATGAAATCTTCTCAGTATCGCCGTGAACAGAAGCGCTACCGCAGGGGCCAAGATCATGCCAAGGCCGAGGAGCTTGTAGGCCATGCTGTAAAATTTCCTTTTTTGCTTATCTTTCAAAAGACGCAAGGTATCAGGTGCGCACCATATGCAGACATAGGCCATACAGAGAAACAGCGAAATGGCAAAAAAACCATGCCACGAAAACCTATTGCAGGCGTCACCGCAATTCCATTCCATCGGAAATAGCGCGACCCCAAATGCAAAAACTCCGGCAAGATTTAATGCCCAGTTTTCTTTATCAGTGAAGCCCCTATACAGACAAAGGAAAAATCCAATAGCAAAGAGGATGCCCACAAAGATATCCCTGGTGGTTTCGTTCGCATGGTAATACGCACTCATCGAATCCTGGAGCGCAACGCCTTTAAATACACCGATGCACCATAGCAGAAATGGAAACGCAATCCCCAAAATTCCCAATCCTAACCGGAGGTTGAAATACGTTCTGAAAAT
>JASJAZ010000197.1 GCA_030066785.1 Desulfobacterales bacterium
AGACCGTCGGGTTCAAATTCCAGCCCTTCTGGCTGTGGGCGCTTTTATTATTGCATATCCGTACATGTTTTCCCTTTATCAAACAAACATCATGACCACCGCTTTAATCTATGTGGTGGTGGGTCTCGGCTTAAATATTGTGGTGGGCTTGGCGGGTCTGTTGGACCTGGGTTATGTGGCTTTCTATGCCGTCGGTGCTTACAGTTACGCCCTTTTAAATACGCACTTTGGGCTGGGATTCTGGACGGTTTTACCAATTGGTGCCGCATTGGGTTTTTTGTTCGGAATCCTGCTGGGATTTCCGGTACTGCGCTTGCGGGGCGATTACCTTGCCATCGTCACTTTGGGGTTTGGCGAAATTATCCGTTTGATTCTAGAAAATTGGAACGAGTTTTCCTTCGGCCCCAGCGGCATCGCCAACATTCCGCGACCCGGTTTATTCGGCATTCAAATGAACCTGCATCAAACTCATATCTATCTCTACTTTGTAATGATTGTGCTGGTGGTGTTTACTATTTTCGTGGTGCGCCGCTTGCAGGATTCGCGACTCGGTCGCGCATGGATGGCTTTGCGCGAGGACGAAGTCGCCTGCCAGGCCATGGGAATTGATAAAACCCGAACCAAGCTAAGCGCCTTTGCCCTGGGAGCCACCTGGGCGGGGATGGGTGGGGTTGTATTTGCCGCCAAGACAACATTCATTAACCCGGCCAGTTTTACCATTTGGGAATCGATCATTATTCTGTGTGTGGTTGTGCTGGGGGGCATGGGCTCTATCATTGGGGTCGTTTTCGGTGCATTGGTTTTAATCCTTTTGCCGGAATATTTGCGGGCCTTTTCTGAATTTCGTATGCTGATATTTGGCGCCATTCTGGTGGTGATGATGGTCTTCCGCCCGGGCGGTATTGTCAGCACCGTACGCAAAACATACCAATTTGAGGATAGTCATAACAAGCCTACTTTCCGATAATATTTATGGAACCGATACTGGAAGTAAAAAAATTGACTATGGATTTCGGCGGCCTACGGGCGCTGGACCATTTAGATTTGAACGTTAATAAGGGTGAAATCGTGGCCCTGATCGGCCCCAACGGGGCCGGTAAAACCACTTTTTTCAACTGCATCACCTGTATTTACCCGCCGACGGAAGGCGACATACTGGTAAGGCAACCCGGTCAGGAACCCAAACGCCTCAATGGTCTGAAACCAAATCAGGTCACGGAAAATGGGCTAGCCCGGACATTTCAAAACATACGCCTTTTTCAGAATATGACGGTTCTGGAAAATGTTATGATTGGGCGGCATTGCCGCATGTCCGCCGGCATCCCCGGCGCCATTTTCCGCAACCGCGCCACACGGCGAGAAGAGAAAAAAGTTGTGGAAGACGCTTATCGAATGTTGGAAAAAATCGGTTTGACCCAATTTGTTAACGAATTTGCCAAAAACCTGCCCTACGGCGCGCAACGCCGTCTGGAAATCGCCCGGGCTATGGCCACCGAACCGTTTATTTTATTATTGGATGAACCGGCTGCCGGGATGAATAACCAGGAAACCAAAGAACTGGATGACTTAATATTAAAGATTCGTGATGAGGAAGGCATTTCCATTCTGTTGATTGAGCATGATATGAAACTGGTCATGAGCCTTTCCGACCGGATATATGTGGTCGATTACGGCAAAAAGATCGCCGAAGGTTCACCGGCAGATATAAAAAACGATCCAGCGGTCATCAAGGCCTATCTCGGAGAAGAGATCGATGCTTAAGCTAAAAAACATTCAGACATTTTACGGCAACATCCATGCGCTGAAAGATGTCAGCATCGAAATTTCCGAGGGTGAAATTGTGACGCTGATCGGGGCTAACGGCGCTGGTAAAACAACGACACTAATGTCCATATCCGGTATCGCACCGCCGCGCCTCGGGGAAATTTACTTTGAAGACCAGCCGATCCACAATTTGAGCCCCAACCAGATTGTGGAATTAGGCATCTGCCAGGTACCTGAGGGCCGCCGTATATTTCCGTATCTAACGGTCTTGGAAAATCTGGATATGGGCGCCTTTTTGCGCAGTGATAAGGAAAATATCAAAAAAGATTTAGATTACGTATTGGAATTGTTTCCCATTCTAGCCGAACGGCGGCATCAAGCTGGTGGAACGCTGAGCGGCGGTGAGCAGCAGATGCTGGCCATATCACGGGCTTTAATGTCAAAACCTCGGCTGTTGCTGATGGATGAACCATCACTGGGATTGGCCCCAATCGTCGTTCAGCAAATTTTCGAGATCATCTCCAAGATCAATTCCGAGAGTAACACCACCATCTTTTTGGTCGAACAAAACGCCAATCTGGCCCTTAAAGCCGCCCATCGCGGCTATGTGATGGAAAACGGGCGCATAACGATTGGAGATACTACCGATAACCTTATGTCAAATGAAGATGTACGGAAGGCCTACCTGGGAATGTAATCTGCTGATTGGAAATTCAATCGCTGCAAAAGATTAGCGTCCGTAGAGATCTACCGGCCAATGCAATTAGAAAGCCTCTGGTGCCCTACCTTTAAGAGGCCGGCTGGCGCGCGCGCAGTGCGTCACTGATGGTTACCGGGAAAACGATCTTGCTCCTGATTGATTTATACCCTTCATCCAGCATCGCTAGTTGACCCACTACATCTTTGCGGATCTGTTCTAAAGACCTGCCGGGTAAAATCCGACCCCCTTTTTTCATCACCCGCTCAAGCATCGGTTCGGTGCCGTCAATCTTTTCATTTCGCAGACCGATAATATCTTCCAGCATGTGACCATTGGCATCTTGACGGCGAAAGATCTGTTTGGACCCAGCTAAATTTATCTTTCCAGGACTCAATTTGTATATATCGCGATCATTAAACCGGACCAGTTTATATACGATATCAAGATAGGGGGCATCGGCCGAGACGCCCACTTTGGTTCCAACCCCAAAGGCATCGATACACGCTCCCTGAGAGATCACATCATCAATTTTATATTCATCAAAGCTGCTGCTGGCAAATATCTTCACCGCGGCCAGACCGGACTCATCTAAAATTGAGCGGACTTGCCGGCTTAATTTAACCATGTCACCGCTGTCCAAGCGCACCCCCATCAACTGTTTATTCTGTTTTTGCATTGCCAGGGCCACCTCAACCGCATGGCGCGCTCCCTTTAGAGTGTCATAGGTGTCGATTAAAAAGACACTGTTATCCGAAAATATTTGCGCATAGGCCGTAAATGCCTCTTTTTCATAATCAAATACCGTAACGTAAGAATGCGCCATCGTTCCAGAGATAGGTATACCGTAGTGTTTGCCGGCCAAAACATTGCTGGTACCGGCAAATCCTGCTAGATAGGTATTGCGTGCAACCTGCATTCCGGCATCCTGTCCCTGGGTGCGTCTCAGACTAAAATCGATCAAGGGCCGACCGGCCGCCGCACATACACAGCGCGATGCTTTGGTGGCGATTAAGGTGGCAAATCCAATGGAATTTAAAAGAAAAGTCTCCAGTATTTGAGCTTCCAAGATAGGGGCTGTAACTTCCAGAATTGGTTCGTTGGGGAAGAAAATGGTGCCTTCCGGCAGGGCAACAATTTCGCCTGAAAATTGAAACTGTTCTAGAAAATCGATAAACCGAGGCAAAAACAAACCCGTACTTTCCAGGTAAGCAATATCGCCGGCGGAAAAAGAGTACCCTTCGAGTTGGTCCAGCGCATTTTCCAGACCAGCAGCAACGTAATAGTTGCGGGAAGCGGGACAGCCGCGCAGATACAGGGAGAATGTGGCCTCAGCGTCAATTTGATGTTCAAAATAACAGGCCGCCATCGTTAACTCATATAAATCTGTAAATAACGGTCCAACTCCATGCATTCGCGTCGTCTTTTATAACTTTTCCCTAACCTCGTGGTTACATAAAGAATAGCAGATTGAAAGGTTAAATTACTTGGGCGCCGTAAACCTGCTGCATGCGTTTAAGCGCAAATTCGTGAAATTCCGAATCAAAATCAGCGACCCCTTTAATCGGCACGGTGATGGGATAATCTCGATTCGCCAGCCCTCCGACGGTATCCATCACACAGATGGAAGTACACACACCCACAACTTCTACTTCTTGCGTCCCAGCATCAGATAATATTTTTTCAAGTCTGGTACCGAAAAAGCCACTGTAGCGTTTTTTGGTAATCACCAAATCAGAAGCTGTCGGTTCCAGCTCAGGGATAATCGCATTTCCCCAGGTGCCGCTGACACAGTGTTTGGGAAACTTTTCAAACTCACGGTCAATTTCATCATGGGAATCTTGCAAATAGATCACCAAATCATTATTGGCTCTAAAAACCTCGAGCCGTTCCATAATAAAAGGGATAATGGCCCGGGATTGGTCCCCGCAAAAAAGAGCCCCTTTTTGATCAATAAAATCGTTAAGCATATCCACTATAATTAGTGCACGCTTGGCCATGGTCTCTCCCGGGTAATCCAACTTTTTTTCTTAAACTGATGTTATTGTTAAAAAGCTATTTTTTTAAGGTGTTCGCTTTCGAAGATAAACACCTTGCTACGCCATGGAACGTTCACCCAAATTACCGTAGCGATGGTAATCAATGCAGATGCTTTGCTCTTTGAAATATCGAAGAAGCTCAATTCGGCCTTCCATTAGCACTTTTTCGCGAGAGATAAAAAAACCAATCTTAGCAGCAGCCTTAAAAACCGATTCAGGTACCCGCGATTGGTCCGCATAACGAAATCGCTGAACGTCAGGCATCAGCGCCATCAATTCTTGGTCGGTTTGCCGTGTCAATTGCAAACTTCTTAAAAATTTTTTGCCGTCTGTGCTTTCTATAAATTGGGTAACAGAATTATTTAATTCCGGGGGTACGCTTATGATCACATCACACTTTGAAATTACTACGGCAGCGATGCGCGCCAAAACATCAAATAGACTGTCATCTCTATGCAGACGTACTACAACTGTGCCGACCGGCAAATACCGCAGCAGGTTGTCTTGCCCTCGTAAATGAAAGTAATCTTTCACCGGAAAAAATTCGTTTTCCGCTTGATATATATAGCTTTTGATCGCCCAGACGGTTTTTTGAATATCTTCAAGATGGCCCTGCAGTCGTCCCCAATTTAGTTTGCGTTCCCATTCCAGGGCCAGTTGCAACAACGGATGGTCATATTGAATTGGGCCAAATGATGGTGGCTTTGCTTCTTCAAACATCATGAATTGCGCTACATAATTCGGCCCGCCGGCCTTAATCCCCGCTCCCAAGGCTGATTTTTTCATACCACCAAATGGTTGCCGCAAAACAATCGCCCCGGTTGTACCGCGATTAATATACAAATTGCCGCATTCAATGGTCTCCTGCCAAAGCTTTTGTTCACGTGTATCCAGACTTTCCAAGCCGGCGGTCAATCCATACCCCGTTTGATTGGCATGCGCGATGGCCTGCTCCAAATCTTCAGCACCCATTACGCCCAGCACCGGCCCAAAAAACTCCGTTGTGTGCGTGTAACTGCCCGGTTGAACGCCCCATTTTATACCAGGGCTCCATAGGCGTGGATTGTTATCAATATTTTTAGGTTTGACGAGCCACTTCTCACCCGGTTCTAAATCAGATAAGGCGTGCTTAAGATCGCCCTGAGGCGGCTTGATCAATGGCCCCATTTTATTTTCAAATTGCCAGGCCGATCCGGTGCGATAGCTCTGGGCGGCATCCTTCAATTGGGCTTTGAAGGTTTCATCCATATACACTTCTTTTTCAAGAATAAGCAAAGAGGTTGCTGAACACTTTTGACCGCTATTGCTGAAAGCCGAATGAATAATATTTTTAACAGCCTGATCCCGATCCGACATCGCCGTCACGATGGTCGTATTTTTACCACCGGTTTCAGCTGCCAATAAAACGTTGGGTCGGTTTTCCAAAATAGACAGGCCGGTTTCCGTTCCGCCGGTTAAGATAATGAAGTCAACATCCGGGTGGTTAACAAGTGCGGCTCCGGTCGTACTGCCCGAACACGGTAGCATTTGCAGCACATTTTTTGAAATTCCGGCATCCCAAAAGCATTGGCACAACAGCCACGCAACCAAGACCGAATCCGAAGAGGGTTTATAAATCACCGTGTTGCCAGCTGCTAGTGCGGCAACTATGCCGCCGCAAGAAATAGCGATCGGAAAATTCCAGGGCGCTATGACCAATCCCACACCCTTGCCCTTGCAGCGCATGTTTTCTGAATCCGCTAATTGCCGGGCTGTGTATGGATAAAACTCTGTAAAATCGATTGCTTCAGAAACTTCCGGGTCGGCTTCAGTAAATATTTTTCCGGTGTTGGCCGCTGCCGCTCCGATTAAATCACCGCGCGCCGCGCGCAGTCTCTGAGCCACTTCCGCTAAAATTTTATGCCGTTGCTTATACGTTTTTTTGCGCCACGCATCCGGATCGTCTTTAGCAGCTGCCACCGCACGATTCACATCATCGTCGTTGGCCAGCGCAAACCGCGCCACCACAATTTGGGCATCAGGGCGATTGGGATCCAGATATTCGCGCGTTTGACGGTCAGCGAATTGTTCGCGGTTACCAGCTACCACAGGTATTTCGAAGGGCTTCTCCGATGACTTCTTCATCCATTTGGCGCGAATGGCTTCGGCCCATTTCCGATTCGATGCCAAAGACCAGTCCGTATCCGGCTCGTTGGTAAATTGCCCTGTGTGATAGGTTCCGCATCGCGAAGTATACACTTCCTGCAGGCGATTCTGAATCCGATTCGGCGTTGCCTTGGCCTTTTCACGGAAATTGTAAGACGCAACGAACTGATTTTGTAAATACTTCCAGGTACTGGAATCGGTCCTCAGCTGAAATGAGTGGCGCAAAAAATTTTCATCGCTGGTATTTTCATCAAGGCGTCGAATGAGATAAGCAATTGCATTGATGAATTGATCTTTGTTAGCGACCGGCGCGTATAAAAGAACGTCACCAGATGTTTCTTGCAGTGCACGTCTGACATGATCTGCCATTCCTTCCAAGAGTTCAAAAGCAAAGCGATCGACAACATCATTTTGTTGCGCTCTTTGGTTGGCATAGGCCAATTCGAACAGATTATGTGACGCCACACCCAGTCGCACAGCCGCGATATTATCAGTTTGCATGCCATAATCGACCATCCGCTTGAAATTAGCATCCACTTCCAACTTGTTATCGTAAGGTGCTAACGGCCAGTTATGCAAAGCCGCATCCACCTGCTCCATTTCCATATTAGCACCTTTGACGATCCGCAAACTGATCGGGCTGCCGCCGGCGGCCACCCGCTGACGAGCCCATTCCGTCAAATCTTTTTGTATGGAATAGCTATCCGGTAAATAGGCCTGCAAAACGATGCCGGCACCATAGAACTTAAATTCATCCTGATTCAACGTTCGCTTAAATGCTTCAGCGGTGATTTCCAGATCGCGGTATTCCTCCATATCCATATTGACCATTTTGGCTCTCTGGCTGCCATCTGGCCGCACATAGGGGTGTGCCATCGCTGTGCGGTACAGCTGTGCTATGCGTTCTATCAGAATTGATAGGGTGTGTTCAAACGCCAGTGCCGATATTTGGGAATAAATAGTTGATATTTTTACGGATATGGTTTCAATGCCTGGATTTTGCAGATCAGACATGTACATCTGCAACCGATGTTGGGCCTCACCTTCGCCCAGCAGGGCCTCGCCCAGATGGTTGATATTCATACGCACGCCCTGCGCTTGGCGTTTCTGCAAGTGTGCTTTAAGCAAATCATCTTCACCGGCAATGATGGCACGGCTGCTATCATGGCGCATCTTGCCCACCATTTTTGGAATCGTAAAATTGGGAAAATGGCGGCCAAGCCCTAAAAACATTTGGACTAACAGTTTGTCCACTGAAGAAAAGAAATCAGGAACCCCGTTTTCACGTAAAATACTGTTTATCTGATCCGCAATCCGTGCGGTATCGCTGGATCGAAAACTTTGATCGATCATTTTGGTCAATACCACTTTGTCGGCAGGGTTGTTGACCAACCGCTGCATTTGATCTTGAATGGCCTTCTCTTCAGCTGTCAGCAACTCGTTAGCACGCTGTTGCCATGCTTTCGCCTGCGCAATCGCTTCGGCAACAATGGGGTCCAAATTGGTTGTCTTCATTTTAGAGGATCTCCCATGATAATTTGCGACCAGTAACTTTATGGTAAATAAATCAGCTCAGTGGGGTGTGCATACAATAATTTGCAGCAAAAG
>JASJAZ010000194.1 GCA_030066785.1 Desulfobacterales bacterium
AAGCACTTGACAGAGGAAAATATAAACATAATATAAATTATTAATTTTAATAGGAAAAATAGAATTTGTTACGTATATCGGCTATAGAGATGCAATCGCGGGAGGGTGTCTAAATCTTTTGGAAATCTTAAATAATTTCCAACCTAAAAATTTTCGATTTCTCCAACGATTCGGTAGAAATCGGTTCCCAATATTTATGTGATTTTCAATTGTAATCACAATAATAAAACAACCATTTAATCAAGCCAAACAGCCTTCAAATCTTCACCCTATTTGACAATTATACAGTTTCCCAGGTAAATTTCAGATGCTGAAACAAACCGGTAATGGTGTCATCCGATTCGATGGCAATGGTTATCTCGATTTATCTATTATATATGAATTCTTGGCGGACAAAATTATCCATAGGTACTACAACTGCAAATGGAGACCAATATGGCTTTTCTGACGATTGATGAAACAAAGTGCAAACAGGATGGAATTTGTGCAGCCGAGTGTCCCAGACGGATCATAACCCAAGAAGATGGCAAGAGTTTCCCTCAAGTTTCCGAGGCTGATGAAGCCTATTGCATGACGTGCGGACACTGCGTAGCCGTCTGCCCCCACGGTGCCTTGAGCGTGACCGGGGTGGACATTGAAGACTGCCCAGAGATAGAAAACGCCCTGGTCTTGTCCTGGGATCGGGCCAAGCAGTTCCTTCGAGCCCGGCGATCCATCCGAGTGTTCAAGAACAAGGCCGTGGATCGGGAAACATTGGAACAGCTGATCGCGACGGCCCGTTACGCTCCTACGGCCAGCAACGCACAAAACCTGCAGTGGACGGTCATCGAAGGGCGGGACAAATTAGAGTCACTGTCCCAGGAAACCATCCACTGGATGGTAGGGGTCATTAAAGCCCAGCCTGATTCTGCTGCGGCCGATTACTTCCGTCCTTTTGTAGCTCATTGGACCACCGGCTACGACGGCATCCTGCGCACCGCCCAGACCCTGATTGTTCCCTCTGCTCCTAAAGAAAGCGCCAACGGTTTGGTGGACTTGAGCATCGCATTGGCGTATCTTGAGCTGGCCGCCCTGCCTTTGGGCGTGGGCACCTGCTGGGCTGGGTTGCTTCGAGCGGCCATGCTTGCCACCCCCGAGTTGGTGGAATCCATGGGTCTGCCCGAGGGACACACCTGGTTCTACCCGATGATGATCGGGTATCCCAAGTTTAAGTATCATCGGTTGCCGGAGAGGAAAGCGCCGGTGATCCACTGGAAGTAGAAACTGTGAAAATCCACCGATGATATTCTCATTATATAAAAGATTAAATTTACCATAAAATCAACATACGCCATACATGTGATAATACCCATGATTTCGTGATATCATTCGAAAGTATTGGCGATCTCCATAAATCCGCGGTCAGGCTATCCAGTAATCTTGTGCCAAACTATCAGTATTTGAACTATTTCCCCGTTTTTTCACATTTTTCGGGTTAAAGGATTTGAACAATGAAATGGCCTATTTCTCGTCGTGATTTTTTGAAACAATCAGCAGGCTATGGGCTTGCATTTGCAACCGGTTCTTTTATCTCTTGTGCCACGGCGCCACAAGGGCGATTGAAGGATGACACTATTTTAAATGGCATGCAGATCATTGATGCCCACGCCCATCCAAATAGGTTTTATCATAAAGCCACCGGCCGCGAGACAAATGACCGCTCCTCAACGATCAATCAGATGTTCAAACTCAGCATGGAAGCCAGTGTCTTTAGCGCTGTGGGCAGCCGTGTTGCATTATCAAAAAGTCGCATACCCGGTTCAGACCATGAACTGACTTTGAGGCAATTAAGATATTTAGAAACTCTTGCCGGTAACGGCAGGATCAAGGTCGTGCTTAATTGGTCCGAGCTTCCCCAATTTATTGATGCAAACAATCCTCCGGGCGCCATCATTGCCATCGAAGGCGGCGATGTATTGCAGGGTGATATAAAAAAGATTGATGAATTTTACAGGCTGGGTGTTCGAATGATCACGTTGTTGCATCGGACAAATAATGAACTTGGCGACTGCATGACGGATAGATCCAAGCATTACGGCCTGACACTGACGGGAAAAAAGGTTGTCGAACGGATGCAGGAGCTAGGCATGATCGTGGATGCGGCCCATGCCAGTTCCGCCACACTCAGCGATATTGCCGAAATATCCTCGGCACCCATCATTGATTCGCACACAAACTTTCATATCCACACTTCAGGCCGACTAAGGGGCCCGCAGGACATTTCACAAATAGTCAAAACAGGCGGCATCGTTTGCACCTGGCCGCTGAGCTATAGGGGCCGCGAAACATTTAAACACTGGGCAAATGAAATTTTGATGCTAAAAATAATTTTTGGAATAAACCATGTGGGTTTAGGCACCGATGGTTGCGGCGGGCTTCCGACGAAAATAAGAGGATATCGCGATATTAGAGATTTAACCAAGCTTGCAGATGCTATGCAATTAGAGGGATTATCACGCGAGGATATTGCCGCATTCATGGGCTCAAACTTTTCTCGCGTTTTCAAGGAATGTGTGGGCTAGTGAATATAGCCCCAATTTATATGTTTCTTAATAGCAAATTTGATGAAGCTATCTCATAGCCTCTTGATACGAATGAATGGCTTTTGGTGCTTTCACGTAGCACCTCTTGACCGGTATGCATAAATGATTTCACGGTGGAGAAGAAGCATTCGAGCCGTTGAAAGAATATTTGTTTGATCCTTCAAATAAAGAGCTTGCCCGAGCTACGACAGCATCCTGCTTCGAAAAAATTGCAATTAAAAATTCATTCCTAATAAATGACTGCGTATCCATTTTGGCGCATTATTTGGAGCAATCAAACACTGAGGTGCCTTCGTTTAATGGACTTGTCATCGCGCATTTAATCAAATTAGAGGCTGATGATTCAGTTGACGTCATTCGCAAGGCATTCAACCATTCAAAACTATATTTTATTCCCAGACCTCAATTCAGCGTTAGTGAAAACCGACATAGTACGAGGCGCAAAGCAGGTAAATTTTCGCTTAAGATACAGATAGGCCAACTTAGTTTTAAATTTTGCAAAATATCATCTAATAGTTACATTTCAACAGTAAACGGCGTACAAGGAGGTTTTCAACCATGAAAATGTACGATGTCGTTGTCATCGGTTCCGGAACCAGCGGTCAAACAGCTGCCTTTGATCTAATTAAAAAAGGCTTGCAGGTGGCAGTTATTGAAAACTCTGATCGTCCCGGAGGAACATGCGCGCTGGCCGGGTGCCAGCCTAAAAAGTGGTTTTATGAAGCAGCTGAAGCGATTGCCAAAGCCCGTCATCTGGAGGGCAAAGGAATTGAAGCGGTTCCCAAAGGCAACTGGGCGCAGGTGCTTGAACAAAAGCAGCAGTTCACCGACAGCATCCCGGAGGGGACGATTGATAACTTTCAAAAGGCCGGAATTGAGTTTATAGCTGGGGCAGCTAAATTCTTGAATCACGATACGCTGTCTGTGGATGGGAAAAACATAAAAGCAACGTATTTTGTCATTGCAACGGGTGCAAAACCGATGCAGCTGCCCATAAAGGGGATCGAGCATGTCATTACCAGCGATGAATTCCTTGATTTGAATGTGCTGCCAAATTCCATTCTTTTCATTGGGGGAGGATTCATCTCTTTTGAATTTGCGCATTTTGCAGCAAGGTTGGGCCCATCCGATCAACGATTGGTCATTTTAGAAGTCAGCGACAGACCCTTGGGTGCGTTTGACGCTGAAATGGTTGCGTTGCTGGTGGCGGCATCAAAAGATGAAGGCATAGATGTTAAGAGCAGTGTCGACATTCAGTCGATCAAGAAGCATGCCGAAGGATTTGTGGTACAAACTGCGCAAGCCGGCAGCTTTGAAACCGACCTTGTGGTCCATGGTGCCGGCCGTGTTCCTAATCTGACCGGCTTAGGTTTGGATGCTGCCGGAATTGAATATACTAAACCAGGCATAGTCGTTGATCAATGGATGAGGACTTCCAATCAGCGGGTCTTTGCAGTTGGTGATTGTGCAGCTACGATACAATTGGCCCGTGTAGCCGATATGGAGGCCCACGTAGCAGCCGCAAGCATTTTGGCCGAACTGGATATCGGCCAGCCGGTGACCATAGACTATAGGGCCGTTCCCGCCATTCTTTTTACCTATCCCCAATTGGCAATGGTTGGACAAACCGAAGATGCTTTGAAACAAGATGGGCAGACCTATCACAAAAGCTTTGCACAGAACCTCAGCTGGCCGACATATAAAAGAGTGGGATTAAAGCACGCTGCTTATAAAATATTGGCGGATGCCAATAATCAAATTCTGGGGGCGCACATCTTATCCGACAATGCTACCGGACTGATCAATACCATCAAACAAGCCATGTTACATAATGCAACGGTGGACGAATTATATCAACAATCCATCGTTAGTCCGTATCCGGCCAGGGAAAGTGATTTGAGTTATATGCTGCAACCGATATGTCGACGATCACCATAAAATGACGGCAGGCGAAACATAGCCTACCATTAATAGCGGCTGCCCACGGGCTTTCGCCCCAGGCATTGATTTGAATGAACCCATTTCAGCCATGGCATTCACCCGGGAATTTACACCGGTGTTCTTCTGCCAGTTCGTCTGAAAAATCTTGTTTCGCTTTTTACCAACAAATCCTTATCCTCTTGATATTTGAGTTTTGGTAAAATATGTTCAGTGTTGAACTTAAAAAAATGGTACAGCAACTTGAGACAAAATACAGCTTTCTACATCGCCATGTAACCGATGTTTCTTCCAATATATCTTAATATGGTATCAAATAATTATTCATTTGAACTTAAAAGCGATCTGTCCGAACTGGAAAGCTTGTGCCAAAATTTGAATAAATTTGGTCAGGACACGGGAGTGTCAGCAGACGATATAAAAGATATAAATGTCTGTTTAGATGAACTGTTTACAAATATCGTCTCATACGGCTTTGAAGATAGCGAGGTGCATATCATTAAATTCACCCTTAAACTGGATAAAAATGTACTGACCATGATAGTTGAAGACGATGGGATACCTTTCAATCCGCTTGAGAGGGGCAATCCCGAACTCCCTCAGGAACTTAATGATGCCAAAATCGGAGGTCTTGGCATTCATATTGTCAGAAAATTTATGGATGATATTTGTTATAAAAGAGTTCGAAACAATAATAACTTAAAATTAACGAAACTGATAAGTATAGATCCGCAACTGTCATCACAGTGACGACTCCGGCCATGCATCGTTAAATAAAAACGCGCTTCTAAAAGCACAGATTACCATATCCGCAATATCTGCCACCCCTCTGAAACTTGTGATTTCCACATCGTTTCTGCAAACCTGATGTTCGTACTTTTCACATCAATATTTCTGGGAATTTGTATCCGAAATCATCACGCAACCATTTGCTAAATGGCGAACCCCTAAACCCACCTGTTTCGTCGCAGGATTAGATTTGGACAAGGGGCAGCGCTTATGATAGGGGATCGGTGCGCTACGCAAACATCGGCTATTTGTTATGACCCCAATTGGGGTCTAATAAAACACAGCATCAAGTTCTGACACAGATCCGGCTAATTTTGAGATTAGATAAACAACCGTGCGGTTTTAGTTACTACTCCAATGAATAAAGAGAGCCATAACAGCCCAGTTGGAAACGAGCCGATGACCTTATCAGCGGCTCTGTATACCAGCTTGCTGTGTATCATGTTTGGCGCCAATGCAGTGGCAATAAAAATAAGCCTGACCGGATTGGGTGTATTTACAACCGCTTTTATACGATTTAGCATTGCCGTGGTCATTATTTTCTGCTGGGCGAAAATGACCGGCCAACAAATCAGCCTTCAAAAAGGACAAATGCGCCATTTATGGATCGTTGGTCTGATATTTGCCGTCCAGTTGTCAATGTTTTACGGCGGATTAAGTCGAACCTATGCTTCCCGCGGCGCTCTCATCATTAATCTTCTGCCTTTTTTCGTTCTCTTTTTAGCCCATTTTTTTATTCCTGGTGATCGGTTTACCATTCGTAAATTGATCGGTATTTTGCTGGCTTTTATTGGCGTGAGTTTTATGTTCTTGGCGGATCGCCAGATAACATCTAACCTGCGCTCGGGCGATTTAATGATTTTGTTTACGGCACTGATCTGGAGTTGCAATACTATCTACGTCAAAAGAATTATCAGTAATTATGATCCGATCCAAATTGTTTTTTACCCAATGCTGATCGCCCTACCCTTCTTTTTATTCGAAGCAATCCTCTGGGATATACCGATGGTGAGCCGAATAAACTATTCGATTTTGGCATCCCTTTTCTTTCAAGGCGTAGTGGTGGCATCATTTGGTTTTATCGCCTGGAATCACTTGTTAAAAAAATACGGTGCAACTTCCTTGCATTCTTTCGTTTTCGTGATGCCGATTAGCGGGGTAACTTTAAGCGGTTTGATTCTGGGCGAGCCGCTCACCGCCAATCTTTTTCTGGCATTGGGTTTTATTTGCATCGGAATTATCGTAGTTAACTTAAAAGCCAAAACCCAAGTGCCGATTGTATCAATGGGCAAAAATAATTAGAACGTATTTCAAAAAAATCTAAGTGCCCCTGGTGGTGTTGTGAACCGGCTCAAAATGCTCACATACTAAGTGTATGCTTCGCTTTTTCACCGCTTCATGATTGATGAACACGGTCATAAAAATTGGAAGTGAAATCCCGCCGTCAGGCGGGGCCAGAACCCCTAATTTTTTCTTTGAGATGCGCACGATAAATTTTTCGAACAAATTAACATTTTCCACGTAACGCATTTAAGACAGCGCCATGAAGAAGATAATTTTTGTCGTTATCGGATTTATAGCTGCCTGGTCCGGCTATTCTTTGCTCTTTGACCGGGAAGAAAAACCAAATGTATTCCTGACCGGCGACAACATCATTTGTTTTGGCGACAGTCTCAGCTATGGAACGGGCGCGCCGGAAGGAGAGGATTATCCCTCACAACTGGCGGCCATGATCGATTATCCGGTCATTAATGCAGGCGTTCCTGGCGATACCACGCAAAGAGCTCTGGCACGGCTTGATGCCGATGTGCTGAACCAATCGCCGCGAATAGTACTCATAACGCTGGGCGGCAATGATTTGAAAAACGGCATCGCTAAAGATGTGGCCTTTCGAAACCTTGAAAAAATCGTGACTGCTATTCAGAACGCCGGCGCCGTAGCGGTTATCGGAGGGATACAATTTCCGGTGATGGATCGCGGCTATGGCCGCATGTACCAAGAACTGGCTGAAAAAACCAGCGCTGTTTTGATCCCCAACATATATGCAAATATTATGGGTAACCGACGCTTAATGAGTGATCCGATTCATCCCAATAGCGAAGGCTATGCCATCATGGCCAATCGCTTTAAAGAGGCGATGGCCCCCTACCTGCAGTGACACCCGACATTGAGCCCTAGCGCCGAACAAACGATGTGTAGCTTTGAGGCATTTATAAGAATGATAAACACTTACCTGTTGAGCAAAAATAAGCTTAATGTCGGCCAATAAGTAATCATTACCAAAGCCATTAACAAAATCAGCATGAAGGGTATGGTTGCGCGATAGAGTTCAAAAATGGATTTTTTAAAGCGATAACTGGCGATAAAGAGGTTCATGCCCACCGGCGGTGTAAAATAACCGATCTGCATGTTGGCTAAAAATATAATTCCCAGGTGGATGGGATCAATACCGTAACTGGCGGCGACCGGCAATATCAGCGGAACCATGATGATCAGTGCCGAAAAAATATCTAATATGGCACCTAAAATCAGTAAGAAAATATTCAGCACGATCAGAAAAATAACCGGGCTGCTGACAAATTTTTGCGCTAAGGCAAAAAGGCGCATCGGTATTTCCGCGTCAATGATCAGATTGGTTGACGCCAATGAGACGCCTAAAATCAGCAGCAAACCACCCGCTACAACCAGTGATTCCCGCATGATCACCGGGACCTGTCTTAGTCTTATCTCTTTGTAAATGAATACTTCCACGATCAGCACATAGATAGCCGTCACTGCGGCGGCTTCTGAAACGGCAAAAAATCCACTATATATACCGCCCAAAACCACGATTGGTAGCGGTATTTCCCAGATCGCATCGCGAAGCGCACCCAAAGTTTCACTAGCGGAAAAGCGCGTCAATGGTATCGATTGGTGTCGACCGA
>JASJAZ010000027.1 GCA_030066785.1 Desulfobacterales bacterium
TCAGCCCCACCGCGATCTTTCTGATCATCAGTGGAAAATGATCGGTGGTGGCCTGATCGGGCTTGTTATCGGATTCGTGGCAGGGCTGCTGGGCATCGGCGGTGGTGTATTGGTGGTTCCTCTGTTGATTTTCTTTCTGCAGATCCCGACCAAGCAAGCCGCCGCGACCTCCATGTTTATTGTCTGCTTTTCGTCCCTGGCCGGATTTATCACCCATGCCTCTATCGCTGTTTTAGACTGGAAGCTGGTTCTGCCGGCCGTTGTCATGTGTTTGATCGGCGGTCAACTGGGATCACGCATTATGGTCGCAAAATTAAAAGGGCGCATGGTCCAAATTTTATTTGGTATTGTCCTGCTGGGATTTGTGGCCAAGCTGTTGCAAAAAATATTTCTATAGCCAATCAGCTTGGCCGTTGCAGACAAACTTGCAAAGAAGCGATTCATCCATACGTTAATCTCAAACAAAAATTATCGGTCATACGCAATGATACATCATTAATGGACCAGCCTGTCAAGAATCGTCCCTGGGGGAGACTTGACAAGGCAGAAGAAAAAATCGGGCTGAGTATGTAGAAGCCTATGTGGAATATTGTCGGGCGCCTATTCGACTCCCGCCGCCTCCACCATAAAGGCGGCTCATTGGTGGCCCACCCCAATCACTTCTTTCCTTTCCATTTTCTGAGCTTGATGACACCACCCCTGTTCTTTGTTGTATCGCTATATTAGTTCATTTCACACTACATGAGGCAGTTAAGTGATGGGTAGCCTAACTATAACTCAAAATGTCCTACGCTAACTGTCCTAGTATCGCAAGAAGTGAAGCGAGCTTTAAAGAAACTTGTCAATTGGATCATACTCAAGGCCAAATGCTTCGGCGACACCTTGATACGTAATTTTTCCATTGATCACATTGGCACCCCATTTGATTTCGGGATTATCCTGCATGGCCTTCCGCCAGCCGTTATTTGCGATTTCAACTGCATATGGCAATGTGGCATTGGTTAAGGCCAATGTTGAGGTCTTAGCGACAGCACCCGGCATATTGGCAACACAATAGTGGATCACGCCATCTACCGTATAAATCGGATCGGAATGCGTGGTTGCTTTTGATGTTTCAAAACACCCTCCCTGGTCAATAGCCACATCAACCAGTACAGAGCCCGTTTTCATGGTTTTCAGCATTTCGCGCGTTACCAGTCGTGGCGCTTTTGCCCCGGCTATGAGCACAGCACCAACCACAACATCGGCGTCCTTGACCAGTTCACGAATCGTTGCCGGGCTGGACATTAGCAAAAAGCAGTTGCTGGGCATGACATCACTCAAATAGCGCAATCGGTCTAGGTTCATATCGAGAATATACACTTTGGCTCCAAGTCCGCAGGCCATCTTCGCAGCGTTGACACCGACAACCCCACCACCGATAATAACGACATTGCCCGGATGAACCCCTGGCACACCGCCCAGAAGTACACCGCAACCACCTTGTGCCATCTCCAAGTACTTAGCGCCCTGTTGAATCGCCATCCGGCCAGCCACCTCGCTCATAGGAGTCAACAGGGGTAGTGAGCCATCCGGTTTTTGGATGGTTTCATAGGCGATGTTTATGGAACCGGACTTAATTAAGACATGGGTCAGCTCTTCGGCTGCCGCAAGATGCAGATAGGTAAAAACAATCTGATTCTCCTTAATTAGATCATATTCGGAAGGTTGGGGCTCCTTTACATGCATAACCATATCAGATCGGTCGAAAATCTGTGCCGGTGTATCGATAATTTCTGCACCTGCATCTGCATAGGCAGCATCCGTAAAACCACTGCCAGTGCCGGCCTTCTTCTCCACCAATACTGTGTGGCCATTTTGAGTCATAACCTCGACCCCGGCGGGTGTCATGGAAACACGATTTTCTTCAACTTTTATCTCTTTTAGAATGCCAACGATCATTTCCATTCCTCCTTAACATTGATTATGAATACCCAGGTAATTGAACAACATCAGCTAATCGATCAATTCGCTCAGGGCCTCAGTTAAAAGTTCCAATTCTTCTTTGGTATTGTAGAAGCCGGTTGATATTCTGGCGGGGGTCGGCAAATGCGGTTTGGGGACTGGTCGAACCATGAATTTCTTTTTATTTAAAATATCACATAGATCTTTAGGATCCCAGCCTTTTACATGAAAGTGCACAAATCCGGCTTCCGTTCCTGCCGGTGTTATCAGTTCAATGCCTGGAAGATTGCCTATCAGCTTTCGAACATACCGGGCCAGGTGCGGGATTCGTGACGTAATCCATTCAATGCCCACGTGTTCCGAAAGATACTCGAGTGACTTTTGAAACCCCATTAGAATTGGTTTGTTAATCGCTGTGGCAATTTGATATCGGGCAGCGAAAGGTGCCGGTATAACATATGGCGAGCATATGTCCAGATCGTGTCGATCCCTAATGGACGAAGGACTGATGAATGTCGGATCGACCTCTGATATCTTTTTTTTGGAAACATAGAGGGCGCCCAAACCTTCCGGGCCACACAGCCATTTGCGACCCGTAAAGGCATAAAAATCGACCCCCAATTCATGCAGATTGACCGGGATGGCACCGGCTCCCTGAGCACCGTCAACCAAGACAGACACGTTATGGGCATGGCACAGCTCTGTTATCTTTTTCAGTGGAAAGGTAAGACCAGTCGAAAAGGAAACATGGGACACCATCAAAAGGCGGGTTTTAGCCGTTATCATTTGCTCGACGTCCAGGAGAAACCTTTCTTCGTCATATTTTTCGCCGTACGGTACATCGACGTATTTAGCCACAATGCCATATCGGGATTTGATCAGAGCCAATGGTGCCAGGCCGGCCGGATGCTCCATATTGGTTGTGATGACCTCGTCACCCGGTTTCCAGGGTAATCCCCAGAGGATGATATTCATCCCTTCGGTTGTGCTCTGAGTTAGTGCAATTTCATCATAGGACGCCCCTAACATATGTGCCAGATAGTTTCTGACAATGTCCATATCGGCGTACAGTTGCTTGATAAACGGCAGGTACCTTCCTTCCCGAAACTCTTTTTCGATCTCCTGCTGCATGGCATCTACGGCAACTTTTGGAAGCGGACCGTTTGTTCCGGTATTCAGATAATGTACATCGGTAGTGGCCGGCATCTGTTCCCGAATTGCCTTTATTTTTTCCTTATCACTGGCAGCTTGACTATCCATTGTCATTTCTCCTTGTGATAAATTATCACCTGGACGTTTTCTTAAAACGGGAATAAATTATGACACCTTACATTGATACCCAGCACGAAATTCTCCGAGAGTTGGGCTTATCATCCCCGGTTTCCAAACACAACCAAGACACCCCGGACAGACTGAAGGCTGCCACTGAATAACTTCGTATCAAGGCTGACAAGCCCCGGCTCAACGGATTTAAAATAATTGATACGCTTTCGTTGGTTTCATCTAAGCTGCAGATGCTGCTTCTCTAGCCTCTGTCGGAACTTCGTTCTGGTAATAGCCCTTGATGATCTTGCCGTCCTTGCCTTCAAAAATCCTTCCCCATCCAACAAATGCAAATATTACCATTATGATCATCAGTATCCAGGGGTGAAAGCAGTAATAAAAAAATTGCGTCGGCGTGATCACCGGGACGAAAGAATAAGTTTCCTGCATTGCCGTCAGCAGACCGGCTAGCACAAAAAGCTGTTTACTCCATGGGATGGCATGACACATGGACGTGGTCATGGCATCAAGAATATTGGCCCGCCGGTAGGGGTGTATTTTCTGGTCATGTCCCATGGCATTGATAAAGGGGGCTGCTATCGCCATACCCATGATGGCAAATCCGCCCATCAAACCGACGATACCGCCTAAAAGGCACATCATCACTTCCGTGCCCCTTGGTTTGCTGACCATCTTGCTTAACGAGTCCATCATATCCTGCATGACACCGGTAGCGATGATGAGCTCCCCAGCGCCCATCAAGAGCATCAACACAATAATCTGCCGGAGCATCATGGTGGAACCATCTGGGATGATGCCCACCAGTTTCATCTTCTTGCCCGCAGCCTTAAGCTGGATAAAATCATCCACGCTCAGAATGCCAAAGATAAAGGCAATGATGGCACCGGATACAATGCCGTATGTCAGGGCCGACGCAATATGGGTGCCTCTCACTGCGAAAAAAATGATCACGGCCACCGGCAGCAGCATGAGCAATCCTTTTGCATAGGAATACTTCGTGATGAGGGTGGCGGCTTCTGCGGGGGTTAGAAATTTCGCACCGCCTCCGATAAACAAGTAAAGAATGAGTGATAGCACCCCGGCGATGATGGCATACTTGAACCTTGTTCGAACCACACCGCCGATTTCGGCTTGTTGGCCCTCTTTATGTTGATACGTTTGACCGGCGGCCGAGACGATGGTTGTATCGGAGACAGGTGCGAGGTTGTCGCCGAAATTGGCACCCGCCACTAATGCGCCGGTAAGTAAAAATGGATCAGCCCCCAAAATGACGCCGGCAGGATAAAGGGGCGGCCCCAGTGTCAGAACGGTGGCCATGGAGCTTCCCGATCCCGTGGATAGGACACAACAGGCCACAAAAACAAAGGCCGTAAACAGGGTGCCCTCAACCCCGGTTGCAGAAGCCAACCAGATGACGCCGCCAGCCACGTTGCTTTTTGCTACCATCTTGGCAAAAATCCCAACAATCGTAAAAATGAGCACAAACATGAATACGGATCGTTTGAGCATGCCCCTTCTCATTACCTCCCAATATTCACGCCCGTCTTTGGCGAAAAAAGACGTTAAAATGACGCCCAATAATGTAAACCCCAGAACAACCGACATGGAGCCGACCCGGATGATACTCATCCATAACATCGGTACGATAAAAAATACTAGGGGCAAAAGGCATAGCCACCGCGTTATGTGAAATTCAAATAACTTTGGCGAATCGACATTACTTTGATCTGCCATCATTATGCACCTCCTTTTGGTTAGTAGGTTTTATTGTTTTTGTCATTGGTTCTGGCGTGGTGTAACCACGTAATTGAAGCTAAGCGTTGTGCCCAGTATGGTATCAACCAAGCGCGCATTTTGGGCTCCAACACCAACTGAAGATGGTTTATATCTCCCAGTCTGTATCATGTGGTTAAATTCCAAATCATTTTTAGGGCGATTCCGAGAAGTACGATCCCGATCGTAATTTTTACCTGCTTGGGCTTCAGTTTTTCGGTCATCAGCCACGATCCGAGCAGCGCCCCCAAGATGGATCCCAGTGCGGCAAAAACCAGTAGCGGAATGTAAATATTTCCAAGCGAAGCGTGTCCCAAAAAGCCAGCAAAGGATGAAAAAATAACAATAAATGCGGTAGTGGCGGAGGCCTTTTTGGGATTGAAACCCAGATAAACCAGCATAGGCAAAATGAAATTGCCACCGCCCACACCCAATAGACCCGCCATGAAGCCAGCAAATGCGCCCACAAAGATTCCATAGCCGATCTGTTTAATCTTGGATCTCTCGGCTTCTGCTTGTTTGGACTCTTTGGGACGATAGAAAAACATCATGGATGAGGCGAATAACAGAAAGCACACGAAAAGCCAGAGCAGGATGTTGCGGGCCAAAAGACGGCTGACATAGGCCCCAATCGGCGAACAGATGGCGGCCACTATCAGGATCGGCAGGGCCACCTTGAACATGATCAGTTTGTTTTTAGCATAGCGCGGGCAGGCAAAAATCATGGCAAGGGAATTGAGCAGCAGTGCGGTGGCCATGGCCACGCGAACATCGATTCCCAGCGCAATAAAGGTTGGTATCAGGATAATAGCAGCGCCTTCTCCTGCGATGGTCAGCAGCGTTGTAAATACGAATGTGATGGCTCCCGCTATTGCTGCAGTGATCATAACCTACACCTTACAAAATGAGTTGGCAGGATGAAGCTCGGGGAGACAATTGTTAAAAGCTCATGTGATGGCGATTCGGCTATAAAAATAGAAAAATCGTAATAAAACCATTAATATGCATATATCTTGCCATGTTTAATGGGAATCGCTGCAGTGGCGGTTTCAAGCATGTGATTAGAAAACAAACAGTGGAATTAGATCATAACAATCTATTATTATTGATATTTTTAAAACCAGATGTGTTAGCATGCACCGCCGGTGGTTTAACTTTAACCAGAGCGGGAGATATGACTTGCTCTTAATGGCAAATTTATTTACCACCTATTTAGGGCTAATAATTGTAACTAACTGAATTTTAACGACATAAAAATTTGGTAATATTAATTACCGGCGGTCTGTTTTCTTACCGATTGAATATCGTGTTTTTTCAGCTTGTTAAGGAGGGTGACATGCGAGACATTGAGTAATGCGGCAGTTTTTCGGATGCTGGGCGCTTTTTTCAATGCGTCCTCAAGTATCTGCTTTTCATAAACTGCCAACATTGTCTTCAGGGATTGATTGCTTAAATGATTATTTTCGGTGGGACCAGTGGCTTTTCTGCTCTTGCCGGCTTCGAAGCTGAAAAGAATGCAGTCCTCGTCGACTTCGTTGCTGTCGGTGATAATTGCGGCGCGTTCAATAACATTTCTCAATTCCCGCACATTTCCCGGCCAGCGATGGCGCTGCAGCTTGCGTATGGCGTCATCGGTGATGATTTGAACATTCTTGACAAGTCTCAGGTTGAGGCGAAAAAGAAAATGCTCAACCAGCAAGCGAATATCATCCAACCTGCGGCGTAAGGGCGGAATGTGAATGGGCAGTACGTTGATGCGGTAATACAGATCTTCCCGAAACTGATCGTTCTCGACCATCCTCTCAAGATTCTTATTAGTGGCGGTTATGATCCGAGCGTGAACGGGGATCTCCTCCATACTCCCGATTCTCCGGACGCTTCTTTCCTGGATAACTCTTAAAATTTTTGCCTGAACCTTCAAAGGCATGTCAGCAATTTCATCTAAAAAAACAGTGCCATCTTCGGCGAGTTCAAAAAGTCCGGGTTTACCATGCTTCTTAGCACCGGTGAATGTTCCCTCGACATACCCGAAAAGCTCACTTTCCAAGAGCGATTCAGGTATTGCGGCACAATTGATCGGTACAAAAGGCCCGGATCTACCGCTGTCCAAATGAATGGCTCTTGCAAAAAGCTCCTTGCCGGTCCCGCTCTCACCCCGAATTGAGACGATTGAATCGGTATCTGCTATTTTTTGGGCCAGTGCAATTGCTTCCTTAATCCCGTGGCTTTTTCCGATGATATCGCTAAAGGATATTTGAGAGCGCTGGGAAACTGCCTGAGCGAGATCTTCGATTTCCTTCACGGATTTCATGATGGCTACGGCACCCACGACATTATCTTTGGTATCTTTAATGGGTTTGCAGCATGAAAAATATTGGAACCGTCCCTTTTCCGTGGTGATATTCTTGGTGTTTCGTATGATGGTTTTGCTTTTAATACAGTCCTGTAAATCCGTGTCCGGTAAAACCAACTCGTTGATATTTTTCCCAACCAAATCGAAAGCATGACCGGTGCCGAAAATCTCTTTTGCGATTTGATTTATGGTGGTTACGGCCCCGTCTTCATCGATGGAGATGATACCATCACTCACGCTGTCCAGAACAACCTTATATCCCCGCTCCCTTTTGGCTTCCGGAAGCGTATTGATTATCTTGGTTTTTCGCCAACCAGATATTTTCTTCAATCTCTCGAACAAAGACTCCTGGTCAAGCTGTGAACGGTCACATTCTATTTCCACATAGACGACGGCATATTTACCCTTGGTCTGCACCGTCATGGAAACAATATTCTGGTCGTAGTCCAAAAGAACAGCCGTCATATCGGCCACGATTCCAATGCGATCGATGAATTGGAGCTGGAGTTTGAGATTGGATGTCATGTTTTCACCTCGCCCTGAAAGAAGCCGGATGAAGTTAAAACCAAATCAGTAGATAATCGAGCATACAGAAAATAACACAAAAAGTAAATTCAGCTTTGATTCTAAATATCTGGCTTGATTGCACAGCATGAGTGCCCAATGGACCACAATGCGCTGATACGCTATCGCTTTACCAATAAGTTATTTCTGATCACCCTTGGTGTCGTCGGAAGCGCAGCATGTGGCCTTGGCATCAGGCTCCACTTCTTTTTCAGCCGGCGTCTCCTGGACTTCTTTAACCTGTACATCGCAGTTGCACGCTTTGCTGCCGCCAAATATTCGTTTGAATAAACCTTCTTTTTTTTTGTCTGACATGAGTGAAATCCTTTATAAATATGATTAGCTAAGATTAAACAAAAAACCGGCGGTAACGGCGGTGACAAAAATGACGGCCACCAAGGCACCCACCAATCGCGGTTTAAAGATACTCGAAAGCAGGCTCATTTCAGGAATCGCCATACCCGCTCCACCGATGATCAATGCAATAACAGCACCCACACTCATTCCTTTTTGGACCAGAGCCAAGCCAATCGGTATGGCCGTTGTAGCCCGGATATAGAGTGGGATGCCAATGACGGCCGCCACGGGTACTGCAGCTGGATTTTGAGGACCTGCTATAGCGATGATGAGGTTCTGGGGTATAAAGCCTTTGATAATCGCACCGATGGCAACCCCGATTACCAAGTACTTAAAGACAGCCCGGTAATCTTTAACAGCAGATGATAGGGCATGGATTAGTTTGTCCTTAAATGTTTCTAAAATTGCCTGGTCTTGTTGACCTCCGGTAACAATCACATTTTTCACCTGTTTCCCGAATCCCAGTTTTTCCAGGATCAATCCGAATATAACAGCGGCCAGAAAGGATACCACTGCATAGATGATACCGGCTTTGAGTCCTAGCAACGCCACCATCATACTTAGGACAATGGGGTTCAGGATTGGTGAGGCCACCACGAATGAGATCACGGGGCCGAATGGCACCTTTGCTTTCAGCATGCCAACTGTCATGGGGATGGTCGAACAGGCACAAAATGGGGTCAGCCCTCCCATCAAGGCGCCCAGAATATTACCTAAAGCACCCTTGTGTGACAACCAGCTTTGTAATTTATCGTCGGAAATATATGCCAGGCTTATCCCGATGATGGTGCTGATCCCAATAAATAGCAGGGATAGTTCGGCCAAAAGAATAAAGAAAAAATAGAGTGAGGTTTCAACGGAATTCATAAATTGTGTCCTAAATTTGGTTTACAAAATCAATTATTATGATATCACGCTCAGTTTTCCGCCCGAATAGCCTGGACAAAAGAATACAAGGCTGTTTTAATGATAACCTGCATGGCCGGTTCGATCCGCGCCATGATGCGTTTGATATGTTCCTCTTTATCTTGGCTGATGCTTTCTACAAGCATATTGCCCTGCAAGGTCACGCTAACACAGCAAACGCGGCCATCCTCAGAACTGCGCTGACGCATGATATAGCCCTTTTTTTCAAGTCGATTGACGACACGTGTCGCCCCGCCCTTGGTAAATCCGAGATCTTTGGCAATGTCCTGCATTGAGCATTTTTGACTCTCCGAAGCCAAACAAAGGGCGCGATATTCCGGCTGGGATAAATCACCACAGCATTCCCCTTTGATCCCGCGGGCACCAAAATTCCAGGTGATGTCGCGAATAAGGGCCGATAATTCTTTTGTAGCGGTTGCATCCATGAATGTAAACTACACATATTAGTTGACGATGTCAATCAAAATTATTTTTAAGCCGAACACAATAACTCATTTATCTGGTTGTTGATGAGTGTGGGGCTACTAAAATTTAGTATTACATAGGATTGAAAGATCTCAAAAAATGAACGCATTATTCGGTTAGACAGTTAAATAAAAATGATAATCATTGGCTCAGAAATATTTGTCAGGAATTGACTGAAGAATGACGCGTTTAGCGGTTTGTATAAGGTGATTACAGATCAAGCTTAAATATTGGCAGTACAAAGGGAAAATTGATGCAATTAACGGCCGTGCCTACCGGGCTGATATATAGTGCTGATCGTCTTACCAGGTGACCGCTTACTGAACTAATTGAATCGGAGGGCGTCAGTCTTTCAGAACACGCAGGCAATCTTGGGGCAAACGGTGGGTGCCCTTGTCCTCCAGGCTGACTTCAACCAAGGCATCAGGGTCATTGATAGCGGTGTCCGGGTCGGTAACTATTCCGTGGGTACCGATGAAATCGTCCATATAGTCGGCCCAGCTTTCGTCTAAGGATTTCTGGAAGATTTCTACTTTTTGACCACGACGAAATGTCATTTTAATCCTCTTTTCTTGGCAAAATTATACTTTAACCGGGGCATTATCCACCCTATACTTAGCAGTGGCTTTGCGGGCGCAAACATCACAAATCTTTTGATTAAAAGTAACCCGGGCAATGGAAGCGGTCCTTTCACGGACAAACTCCAGGTAACGCGAAGGTCCCAGCACCGCCCCGCAATCTTCGCAGAAAAGCAATTTTTGGCGATTAAGAATGGTGCCGCAAAGCGATAAAATACGTTCACCGGCAACATCTTTCATCAGCATCGCGCCGGTAGGGCAGTTGGCCGCGCAGGCACCACAGGCTATGCAGCGCTCGGCTGTTATTCTAAAATCGGTTTCCACCGGATGATCGAAATCAAAATAGCCCATCTGCAGAGCATCAACGCCCATTTTATCCCGACAGATTTCCACACATATTCCGCAACGCAAACAAATGTCGCAGCGCAAGCAACGCCGTGCTTCTTCACGCACCATATTTTCGGTATACCCAAGCTCCACCTGCTGAAAGGTGGTACGCCGCCGATCGATATTCAGCAGGGGCATCTCTGGGCGCTTTAAGGACATTTTGGTGCTGGCGGGCACTTCCAGATAATTAATTCTTCCCCGTCGTACCGGAACCGGCGGCAATTTCGGTTGAGGGATACCCGCAAACCAGCGATGAATGGACTCAGCGGCACGTTTGCCGGCACCGATGGCTTCGATCACAGTCGCCGGGCCGGTCACCGCATCACCACCTGCGAAAATTCCGTTCACCGGGGTTTCCATAGTGGCCATGTTGGTGTTAATTGTGTTGCGGCGGGTCCACTCCAAATCTTTAACCGATGTCAAGCAGTCTTCATCAACTTTCTGACCAATGGCGCAAATAATCGCATCGGCCGCCATTAGAAATTCGCTGCCTTCAATTGGTTTCGGATACATGCGATCTTGGCCTTCCATGGGTACCAGTTTGGCCTGCAGGCAGCGCAATCCTTCCAGGTAATCGTCTTTTTCAACGATTTCAGTCGGAACGGTTAGAAACGCCAGTTGAATCCCTTCCTCTTCCGCTTGCTCGACTTCTTCATGATCAGCCGGCATCTCTGCACGGGTGCGCCGATAGGCAATTGTGACGTCATCACATCCTAGTCGCAAACAGGTACGGGCCGCATCAATGGCCACGTTTCCACCGCCGATTACAACCACGCGTTTACCGGGAATTTGACGATTACCCAAAGCCACATCACGCAAAAAATCAATCGCTTCCAGCACGTGCGGGCAATTTTCCTCACCGGGAATACCCAGCTTGAACGCCGAGTGCGCGCCAATGGCTACAAAAAACGCTTCAAATCCCTCGGTCTTTAACTGCTCAAGGGTGACATCTTTTCCAAAGCGATTGTTGAAATGAAATTCAACGCCCAGATCTTGCAGTATGGCGACTTCGCGGTCAATAATCTCACGGGGCAGCCGATAGCGGGGAATACCAAGCAACAACATACCGCCTGCCACCGCGTGCTGTTCGATCACCCGCACACCATAACCTTTTAATGCCAGATAATAAGCGGCACTCATTCCCCCGGGACCGGCGCCGATAACACATACTTGCTTGCCCTTGTCGGATTCTTTAGGGGGATTTTGGTAGGTACCTTCCGACATGGTCCGTTCCGCTGCAAAGCCTTTGAGGTATTTTATCGATATGGGTGTATCGATTCGCGCCCGCACACACATAAACTCGCAGGGGCGTGTACACACCAGTCCGCACACCCAGGGAAACGGACAGTCTTTCCGGATGATATCGATGGCCTCGGCATCGCGACCTTGTCCGATTAGGGTTACATAGCTGGGAATGTCCAAGCCGGACGGGCAGGTCATTTGACAGGGTGCTGGAGCAAGCTTTAGACAGGCGCCCGAAGAACAGTTGTGGGTTTCAATGTGACTGATAAACACCTCGCGATGTTCTTCAATGGTCGTTTGCACATCTTCAGCTGCCTCAGCCGCTGTTGTATCGGCCGACATCTGTGTCAGTTCCACCAGCAAAGTTTCCACAGCCGGCAAATGTTCATCGCCGGCGCGACCCCAGGCAATATCATTGAGCAGATCGAGTATTTCTTCACCGATTCGCCGGATTTTGGGATGAAAAAGCTGGCCTGCTTCGATGCTGCTTGCAAGTACAACGATCGCGTCGTTTACCGGACAGTTTTTGTCAGGCATGGCATCCTCATTAACAAAAAATAAAGTAATCGCTACAAAATGCCGTGCTCTGTGGACGCCATCGCGTGGGCATACCGCGTCCGTTTCAAGCCCGGCATTTTTTCAGTAACATCGAAGCTAAGACAATGGGAGGTGCACACCGTGACACAAGCCGGCTTCAGACCCTGATCAATTCGATCCATGCAGTAATCGCATTTGAATACTTTCCCAACTTCCGGATTCCACTGGGGTGCGCCCCAAGGACAGGCAGAGATGCAGGTCTTGCAACCCACACAAAGGTCGTAACCAACGAAAACAATACCATCTTTTTCACGGCGTTGCATAGCACCGGTGGGACAGGCCGAAACACACCAGGGTTTTTCACAGTGAAAACAGGGCATGAAGATGAAAGAGGCTCTGGGTTTGCCGTTTAAGAATTCAGGTCCCACCTGGATGATTTGGCAGGGGCGGGTTTCGGGTGGTAGCGACTTATTTATCTTACATTGAATCTCACATGAATGACAGCCGATACACTTTTGCTGATCTTGCATTAGAAAGTACTTGCTCATTATTATCCCTCCTGATCATAAATCGCTTTTCAGGATCGTTATATGATGATTACCATTGAATTCGGGGTCAATATTCAACCGGTGTGACCGTGACAAAAGTGTCATGCAATGCTGGGCTTCCTCCGATTTTATCGGTCAAGTTTTCCTGAAGCAGGGCGTCATTGATGCCTTTTCGGCAGCTACGCTCAGCACTTTCGGCTTCATGCCCAAACCCATGTAGCAGGAAAACGGTTTCCGGATGGATCAGATCGGTAGCTTTTACTGAGATTTGTCCTTTGCCCACGCTGGAAGCCACCTCCACACTATCGCCGTTGTTAATACCGAGTTCTGCCGCTCGATCTTTATTTATCCACAAAACGTTTTCAGAACACAATTCATTCAGATAAAGGTTGTTTTGGGTGCTGACATGGGTGTGCAATGCTACACGCCCCACCACGAGTCGAAAGTGGTTAGAATCCGGTTTGGCCACAGGTTTGTAATCGGGAAAGGATTCAAAACCGGCATCTTCCAGTAGCGATGATTTAAATTCAATCTTTTTGGATGGTGTTTTAAACTTGATCCCCTCCCCACGATCCCAAAATATCTGCTTTTTACCGTAAGTCACAAAGCCTTTGGATTCAAAATCTTCCATGGTAAACCCGGTGTTTTCCAGCTGCCAGCGTACCAGCTCATCTATGCTCTCGTAAGGAAAAAATTTGCCCGTTCCGATACGATCGGCGATCTGTTTTAGGATCATGACGCCATCTCTGGTATCGTAACGGGGCGCCACCGCCTGTTTTCGTAGAAACATCTGTGGTTTTAACCCGTTGACTTGTTGTACGCAATCGGTTCTTTCGAGGTAAGTGGATTCGGGAAGAACGACATCCGCATACCAAGCAATATCGCTGTAATTAATTTCGATTGCTAGTATCAGATCCAATTCATCCAGGGCCTTTTTGGTGAGGGTGGAATCCGGGATGGACATTATTGGGTCGAACCGGTAGGCTATGAGCGCCTTGATAGGGTAAGGATCCTGGTTCAGAATGGCGTATGGGAGTATCTGGCCGACACCATGGTTGGGATCTGGTAAAGGAAAATCTTTGGTGCCCACCTTATCGAATCGGGGTAGATCAATTTCGGGAAATTTCTGCTGCGTAAGCTTACGGGCTGGTTGCCCATCTTCTTCACTGGGTCCTTTCTTAAAGAATAGTCCACCTTTGGATTCGATGCTGCCGATCAGCGCATTCAGGATAAGAATGGACCGGCGAAAATATATTTCATTCTGGTGGCTGGCACCACGGTAGCCGAAGTGAAAAATAACAGATGGTCTGTCTTTTCCGGCCTCACGGGCTAATTCGATAATAGCTCCGGCTGGGATGCCGGTTTCCTGTTCAGCCCAATCAGGTGTATATGGATTGATGAAATCCTGGAGCTCTTTCAGGCCCAAGACCCACTTGTCCACGAAGGTGGCGTCGTAGAGGCGTTCATTTAGAATTATATTTATGAGGGCATAATTCAATGCCAGGTCGGTACCCGGTCGAATCATCCAGTATCGGTGTGCTTTGGTAGCTGTTACGGTGACCCGTGGATCAATGTAGGTCATTTTAGCACCATGCTCCATGGCATACATCAGGTTGTTGACTTCTTTGACCGAAAGAGATTCAAAAATATTACGGCCGTAGAGCACGATGTGCTTGGTGTTTTTATAGTCGAACCCCATCTGACTGTCCACATATCCGAATATGGAACGGCAGGCCGTGTTGACGGACCCTTTACAGATAGCATCATGGGTAAAATGATTGGGCGATCCGATGGCTTTCAGAAAAGTTTTGCTGACATGGGTGGCCAATTGAGCTCGTTCGCCCAGGACCACACTATGCCCGCCGTGTTCTTTGATGATGGCCGATAATTTTTCTCCGACCATATCGAGGGCTTCATCCCACGTAGCTTTTCTGAATTTTCCTTCTCCTCGTTTTCCGGTTCGAATCAGCGGTGATTGCAGGCGCTGGTCATCATACAGCAGACTGTGCCCGGCAGCTCCCCTGGGGCAAAGACTGCCTTCCATACCGGCCACGTGTGGATTACCTTCTATCCAGGTGACCTGCCCATCTTTGACTTTAACTTTAATGGGGCAACGAAATGAGCACATAAAACAGATACTATAGACTTCTTTTTCCATGACCATCCTCCAATATTTCGATATCACTCCAATTGTGTCCAGGAGTTTTCATAGGCGACATCATGATTTCGGTCAACCCTGTTCAGATGATAACGTATAATGGACGCTGCAAATTGCCACCGGCTATTTGCAGAATATCCATACCATTCATTATTTTTCCAGACAACTTATGCCATGGAGTTGGATATTTTATAGTATTGATATGATTTCAGTATCCTAATTCTAAGAAAATGTCGAACTACGGCCACCAGGTCGAAGCAATACATGACTAAAAATGCATTATTTTATTTGCACTGAAATATTTTTATTGCGCCTCTGTATCTTATTAAAATCGTTATTGTTTTTACTCTGACAATCTCGTCAGCGCATCTTTAGAGCCGACAGATCCGGCTCACCTCTGCAGCATTTGATGGCAGGGGTTTAACGCTATGGCTCCCAGGCGTTCCTTAACTACTTGATATTTTATTCTATCCAGCTATTATACATCTGCGTTATCGTCAGTCCCCACACGGCATCCTCCAATGGCATACGGCTTGCTAGTGGTTGTGACGATGAATATTCGCAACTGGTTACTTAGGTCAGTATGACCACTGTTAACAACGCACTGAATTAGCAGTGGATCTTCGTACAAACGATGAAAGGAGAAAAGACAGTGACTAAATCGAGGTTTTATCTGACAACAGCACTACTGATCGTGTTGTCTTTCGTCACCCTGGCCATGGCGCAGACCGGCGGGGAACTGACATCGCCGGGAATGCCGTCCAAAATGCAAAAGGCCATCGACAGCAGTTTGGAGGATGATCAATTCGCCGCAAAAACTAAAGAAGTGATCAAGCCTGGCGCCGAGCCTGGTTTTCTGGGCATTCCCGGTGCCCCCGATCCGAGTTTTATTCTGGGTCTGATCTGGGCGATTTGGGTGGGTTGGATTTTTTCGACGGTGGGCGCTTTCGGCGGGATTATGGCCGGTGTCGGTCATATCACTATCTTTGGATTGGCCGATTACGCCAAATCTTTTGGAAAGGGCAACCCGGTAAACAATCTGCTGACCGACTCCATCCGGGTTTCCAATCAGTGGCTGGTGGGATTAAGCGGTGTCATTTCGTCCTTCAACTACTATCGCATGGGACGGCTGGTGGCCCCCCTGGGAATTTGCCTGGCTATTGGGGGAGTCGGCGGTTCCTGGCTGGTGCCGGAACTAACCGCCGGTAAAATTTCGCTGCGCGCATATATCGGCTATTTCGGTCTGATTGTTTTCATTCTTGGCTTGTTTCTGGTCTACGAAATCACCCCCAAGGGCGCGGCGAGCAAGAAAAAGGCCAAAGCCGCTGCCCAAGCTTTCGAAAAGGCTGTTCGAGAGAAACAAGACACTGCCGACCAAGGCGTTAAGATTATCGAGGGATCTTACACCTTTATGTGGATTGCGGTTGCACTGGTAGTCGCCTCGGCTCTGTGGATTAATCTTGTCGATGGCGCCAATTGGGTAGCCTACATTCTGGTAATTGTGGGCTGGATCCTGACTTTTTTCATCGGCAACATCCGCTTCACCTTTTTCGGACAGGAATTCAGTTTCAAGGCCTGGATTCCCATGCTCGGCGGTATCTTTATTGCCGCCATTGCTTCATTTTTGGGTGTTGGGGGTGGCTTTCTGTACGTGCCGTTTTTGACGTCAGTGGCGGGCTTGCCCATGTTTCTGGTTGCCGGAACTTCGGCATTGTGCGTGCTGGTGGGCATGATCGTCTCCATCTTTTCCTATATGGTTGGTAAAGGCGTTGTGGTCTCTTGGGGCCTGATCGGTGCCGAACTGATTGGTATATTTATCGGCTCCATGATCGGACCGCGAACGTCCAAGTACATCCCGGATAAAGTGCTCAAAATTATCTTTATCGTTCTAGCGTTTTATGTGGGTCTACGTTATACCACCAAGGGATTCCTTGGAAGGAGTATCGTGCCGCCGTTTTAAACCATGCAGTGGTAAATGCAACAAATGGTAACTTTAGGGCGCGATCCGGTGCCTTGAATAGCGCAGCGGACCGCCCTTGTTTGCAAGCATAGGTTCGCAATGAATCCTGTTGAAAGGTTAATGGCAAGCATCGATCCGATACTGATTGCCCCTTATCGGATGTTTGAAGATCCCATGCTCGGATGGTGGTTCGGAACCACTGTACTTGCCTTCTGGGCGGTGCTCGTGGGCGAACTGACCCTGGCTGTGGTATACCGGATTAACCGCAAGCCGATGGCCGCAAACTGGAACAAAACGATGTACTACCACGAGCAGTCGCTCAAAGCTAAACAGGCCGGCGACGAGGACGCTTACAAAGGTATCAACAAGCTGGCCAACGAAGCCTACGGCAAGTCGTTCTTTCTTTTCATCGCCATGGGCATGGCTACCCTATGGCCGGCCTTTTTCGCCGCTGCCTGGCTCAACTTGCGTTTTGCAGATTTTCTGTTCAAGCTACCCGGCTGGGCCGGCGGTCTCGAGTTGAACTTTGTCACCCCTTTTGTCGTTCTCTATATTGCCTTTAGAATCTTTTTCTCCAAAATCAAACATTTCATTCCTTTTCTGAACCGGTCTGTGCAAAGTCCCCAATAAACCCAAAACCCTGAAAAATCGGCTCAGGAAAGAAGTATAAACTGATTCATCATTTGATTGTTTTACTGTGATCACCGGCGGAACTTTAAACAATTGAATGGATTGACACCGGCAGACAATAGATTGCAGGCCGCCGGCATGCGAGTAAATCCTTGACAGATCGTCTTAATTTCTGAAAGATCAAAAAATTGTCATCCAAAACGGCTACTCGATTTCAGGTATTCTGTCTTTTTTCTGTAAAGTATCGCATGAGGTTTCTCCACATGTTTGCCAATGAAATCATGCCAATTCTTATCCGTTTGATCCGGCGATTTTTCATTCGCTGGCAGGACTGGATATTGATACTGGCTGCCATCATCCTAATGCAACCGAGTGCCCCAACCAGATTTTTATACCATCATGGGGCGTTAATGTATCAAAATCAGACTCAATAAGCATGACAACCAAGGCCCATGATTCCAATTCACGAGCCATCAGGCCCACAGTTTATCTCATCCACTTTTTGTGGTATAGATGATTTCTCGACTTCAATGGTGTATAAAGCATCATGGTAACTGCGGTGTGTCGGGTCAGATCTCTATATTTTTAATGTTTAAACCGATTCAGGTACGGCCATGCGCAGCAAAACGGAACATGAATATCTTCTCAAGGCTATCGATGCCTTTCAAAGACGGCTGATTGTCGTTTCGCCTGATTTTACTATTCTGGCCGCCAACTGCCCCACCAACGACATTTGCGAGTCGGATATGGTTGGCGCCAAATGTCACCACGTTTTTCATGACCGCGATTCCCCCTGTGAAAATTGCGCCGTGCAGGAGGCCAAAGATTCCGGTAAGCCAACGCTGAGCCCGCAACCGCTTAGCTCACTGGATCTGGGCCGCATCCCCTGCTTCTATTCCTACCCGATTTATTCCGGCGACAAGCTGGAAGCGTTGGTCAGCATGGACTTTGATATCCCCGACAGCGGGAGTATCCAGGAAAAACTGCAAAAGGCCAATGCCCTGTTACGTAATTTGATCCTCAGCGCTGTGGATGGCGTGATAGCTGCGGATAAAAAAGGCCAGATCCTCATTTTTAATGAGGCCGCCTCAGAAGTTTTCGGTTACACCATCGATGAGGCGTTGGCGGAGTTGAATATCTGCGATATTTACCCCGATGATATCGCTTATGAGGTAATGGCCAAAATGCGCAGTGATGATTACGGTGGTAAGGATCAGCTGCATAGCTATCAAGTCGATATTGCACACAAATCAGGCAAACGGGTTCCCATCAGCCTGAACGCCGCCATCGTTTATGAAAAAGGTCAAGAAATTGCCACCATCGGATTTTTTCACGATCTGCGCGAAAAAATTCAGATGCAACGGGAACTCGAAAAAACGCAACTGCAGCTCCTGCAATCTGAAAAAATGGCTTCATTGGGAAAACTAGCCGCCGGTGTGGCCCACCAACTAAATAATCCCTTGGGCGGCATTACCCTGTTTGCTAAATTGATCATGGAAGAGTATGAACTGGCAGATGGTGCCAAGGAAGATTTGAATCGCATTCTCAAGGATGCTGAGCGATGTCGCGATACGGTCAAGGAATTGCTCGAGTTTTCACGTCAAACCCGGTATCTCATGCAGCCGCAAAATATCAATCAGGCCATTAACCGGACCCTGTTTTTGATAGAAAACCAGACGCTTTTTCACAACATTCAGATCGAAAAAGCGTTGGCCCAATCCCTGCCACTGGTCTCGGTGGATATCCAACAGATCAATCATCTATTTATGAACATTATTTTAAATGCGGCCCAGGCAATGAAAGGCAACGGTACCCTCAGCATTTGCAGCTTTCTAACCGAATCTGAACAACAAGTGCGCATCGAAATTGCCGATACCGGCCCCGGTATTCCACAACATATTTTACCGCGCATTTTCGAGCCCTTTTTCACCACCAAACAAGAGGGCGAGGGTACCGGTTTAGGTCTAAGCCTGGTTTACAGCATCGTCGAAAATCATGGCGGCACCATCCGCGCCAGCAGTCAGGTTGGCGATGGCACGAAATTTATCATAGAACTTCCTATTCGAGCTTCGGAAACGCAAGGAGAGGACCGTGAACAATAGCCCTGAAGCGGTGAACGTACTGGTTGTAGACGACGAACAGGATATTCGTGATGGTTCTGAACGAATTTTAACCCGTATTGGGTTTCACGTGCAAAAGGCCTCGCGGGGTGAAGAAGCCCTGGAGATATTCGAGCGCAATCAGATAGCGATTGTCCTTTTGGATTTAAAGATGCCGGGTATCGATGGCTTGGAGGTGCTGCGTCGCTTAAAAAAAATAAATGAACAGATCCTGGTGATCGTCATCACAGGCTATGCCACGGTGGAGACGGCCATCGAGGCTATGAAACGGGGCGCCTACGATTTTATTCCCAAACCGTTTGAACCGGACCAATTACGCATCGTGGTTAACCGGGCAGCGGATAAGATTCGGCTGCAAATGGAAACTGAAAAGCTGACACTCGAGCGCCAGCGTACCCTATTGGACTTGGATACTGAAAAAAGTCGAATCCGAACCATTATTGAATCACTGCCCGATGGTGTGCTGGTAACCAATACCACCGGACAGATTGTCCTGATGAATCCCTCCTTGCGCCAACTACTGGATTTAGATTCCGACATTCAAGCGGGACAGCCGATTAGTGCATACATCCACGATGAACCCCTATGCCAATTGATCCAAGAAATTTCACAGGGCAAGCACATTGATTTTGACGATATCCCCGATTATGAATTCACGTTAACCGGTGATAAATATCTGCTTGCCCGGGGACAGCCGGTGCTGGGCGAGAAAAGGGAATGCCTGGGCGCCGTAGTAAACTTCGTGGATATTTCCGCCATTAAAGTGTTGGATCGGCTCAAGTCCGAATTCGTGGCCAAGGTTTCCCATGAACTGCGATCACCGCTTTCCACGATTCATGAACAATTGGCCCTGGTCATCAAAGACATGGTGGGTCAAGCGTCACAACAAGACCAGCATATTCTGACACGTGCCAAAGAAAAAACCCAGGGTTTAATATCACTGATTGGTGACCTATTGGATCTGTCGCGGATAGAAGAGGGACTGATCTGTCATGAGCCTGAACAGATCCGGGTTGAAGAGGTATTGAGCAACGTGGTCGATTTCCTTAAAACCCGCGCCGAAAATAAACACCAGAATCTGTCTCTCAGCCTACCATCCAATTCAATGCCGGCGATCACCGCGGATCCGATTGCCCTTGAAAGCATTTTTGGCAACATTATTACCAATGCGATTAATTACACCCAGGAGGGTGGCGATATCCGGGTGACCGTGGATCTGGCAGGTATTAATGTGCGCGTCAAAGTCGCTGATAACGGTTTTGGTATTGCCGAGAAACATATGAAAAAAATATTTGATCGCTTTTACCGGGTTCAGGATGATAAGACACGTTTTATCACCGGAACCGGTCTCGGACTTCCCATTGTAAAAGGGCTCTTGGACTCCATGGGGGGGATGATCGATGTGGAGAGTGAACCGGGTCAAGGCACCACTTTTACCATGCTAATTCCAACGCAGACGCCATCTTAACTTTGCCAGCACAGTGATTTGCCTTGACCAAAGCGCGTTACGTTTAGCCAAACAGCTGTTTACCGGCACCTCATTTCCGTTGTCTGAAATCCACCTATATATTCTGGCTTAGAAATCCTGCCACCACCGTTTATGAGGACCTAACATTATTTTTCTTTGATCACCTTACCCCGCGATACAAACGAAATGCCTTGGGCCATGCGCGTGCTGATCATTACGCTTTCAATAATCGGCGCATTGACAACGGTTTGTGATTCCCATTTGATGATAAAGTTGGCCCCAAAGCCACCCGCCCGATCCGATTCCTTAATTTTATAATGCACCGAACCCAGTGGTTTAATGGTCACCGCTTTTTCGACATACGTGTGTAATAGTTTACCATCGTTATCATAATAATCAACGACGATGAGGGTAATAGAATCTTCCATGTCGGTATTGCGCACACTGACTGTGGCTGAAATTTGGAACGGACGTTCATTATCGGCCGCATACACATGGGAGTACAGCGGCACATAAACGGTTTGGCCTTTTGATGTTTCAATCCCTGTATCAGCCCAACTGGAACCGACAAATACCAGGCATAAAAATTGAATTAAGATCGGCCTGGCGACGACCATCGGTATCTTTTTTAACATGTTCGCATCTCCTATTTGTCTGTAAAACTCACGATGTAAAATAATCACAGCCGACAATAGCGCAATTGGAACGGCAGGTACCAAAAACTTACCAGGCGAACAACACCATTGAGACAACCTGCTTTCTCAAACACGCAACAATCGGTCTTTTATGCGACTTTAAACAGTGCTGTCAAGAATGATGAAGAGATTTAAGCGGCATCGCAACCTTACTTCTTTGTCCGATGCAGGAATGAAAAATGGACGCGCCGCCGGTAGAACCGAATGGTTCGCAGAGAAAAAAAATAACCGGCCACCGCAATCGGAAGGCCAAGAATTATACCACCAACAACCAGGTCGGCAACGATGAGCGGCGACTGCTTTAAAAAACCCGCGAATTCAGTGATGGCAAAGGATGTGGGCCATTGGACTTCTTTGGCAAAACCTGAAAGATGCGCACCCACCCAATATGTGATGGGATAAATGACCGGAGCTGTGGCGGCATTGGTGATATTGACTCCGATGGCGGCGGCTACCTTGCTCCAGCCCAATAATGAGGCCAAGGCTACAGCGGTAATGATATGCAGCCCGAAAAAAGGAGACATGCCGATAAACAGTCCTAAGGCCATGCCCAATGCAATTTCATGGGGCGATCCTCTGAGTTTAATAAAGCGGATATATAGCCTGACGACGGCCCCTTTTAGGCGGGACCAAACCGTGTCAAACTCGGTGTCTTTATGATTTCGTTCAGGTGGCGGCATGACAATGTGAAACGATATGTTGATATCGATTAATACAACGTTAGGAGATTATAAGAATTCTGTAGAATTATGTTCGATAAATTCGCATGGGATTCCAATATTCAACCACCTACTTTCCACGTGCAGCCTAATATAATGAAGTTACCCCAAATGCAAGATATGATGAATGCGTTACTGCTCGGCTTCATGCAAGGGCGCATAGGCATTTTCAATGGCCAACATACAGGGATTGGCCTGCCCGGACCCGAGGCTGCCGAGCCCCAATAGCAAAAAAGCAGGATTGATGAAACCGGCCAGCACACCGGAAGCTGCCAATTGTCTTTTTTTACCAAGCTTGACCACTTGAATATCGGGATCAGCCAGCGTACCGGTGACTTTCACGGGATAGGCCAGGCTGACCAGACTTGTCTTTTTAGGCCGAGGTGCGATAAATATGTTTAATTCTTCGCTACCCAATTCCAGCACACCGCTGCCAGCGATGGTGATCCGTTCGGTGTCCAATACAAGGTCATGGATTTCAGCCGTTCCCCCCTTGACCTGGATACGACCGGCAGCACAATTCAGGTTGGTCTCATCCTGACGCTGCCATTCGGGTGATAGCATGACCGTCGTAAGATCAGCGGCCCACAGGTCAAACTTCTTGCTGGCAATTAGTCCTGATCCACCGATTAATGAGACATAGCCATCCGCGCTGGCAAGAAAGTCCCGCCGGGTGTCGCCCTCACCCGACAATTGGGCGTAAATATCGATCCGCCCTGAAACCATATCGGTCAGTCCCGATTTTTCAAGTATCAAACCATAGTTGACTTCCTCAGCGGCCAACGCCAGTTTGCTCTGCGGTGGATCATTTTTAGCATTAATATCAATATCAAGCTTAACGCCTGCGCCGGTCATGCCTACCACTGCAAGAGAGCTTTGAATGTGACCGTCTTCAAGCGCATATTGAAAAACCATATCATTTAAATCGCCGTCTTTAAAAAGAATTTTATCGGCTTTAAACAGGATGGTCATGTCCGTCTTGCGCAAAGCAGCAAGTGGCAGCGTGTAATTTGGAATCAGATACGCCTGCTCATCTTCCGATTTTTTCTTTGCATCCTTATCAAACAAATCAAAATCGGTTGTGTGCAGCTCTTTGGTATAGGCATCTATATTAATGCGCAAGCGTTCGCCTCTCTTGCGGTAGGTGGTAACCGCAGCAATATCACTGTTGCCGATTCTGGCCTGATCGGTAAAGAGATAATGATCATCTTTATCTGTTACCTGCCCCTTTATATGAAAGGCACCTCGGACCGGAAAGGCGAAATTGACCAGCGGATCAATCCTTTCAATTTCTTGTCCTCTCATTTCATAGTTGAGGTTAATGCCTTGGTTCTCAAAAAGTTTATCGATGCTGCCTTTAATATCAAGACGTGCCAATTCAGAGATAACGCTTATGCGCACCGGCATCGGTTTGTCGGCTCTAAAAATATCATTGAAAGCGCCTGTTACAATGTTAAAATCAATCGGCAATTCCTGAACCGTACCAGAGGCGCTGATTTGGATCGGTCGGCCGTGACGGGCAGCCAATACCGCGCTGTTTATGCGAGAATCATTTAATAGTGGAAAAAATTGGCCCTTATAGATTAATTCAGCCGGTTTGATCTCCAGGGTTATATCTGCTTCAGAGAGCATTTCATGCAACATTTGTCCCTGGCTCCTGGCAACCAAACTAATCGAGCCGGCAGAACCCTCAACTTCCTCAAAAATGTCCAGTTGATCAAAAATCGGTCCTAGTTCAATATTTTCTATTTTGGCTTTTACTGAAACAGCAGGCAGTGTTTCGTTTTTGCCTAATTTAATTTCCCCGGCTATATTCCCACCCGCTATCTTGGCATCAAACGGCGCCTCGAGGTCGCCGTCGATCATGGTCACCGCAACTTCAACCTTTTCGGTCGGAAAACGCCCGCCTTTGAGCCGCTTTACTTTCAGTTCAAGATCGGCATCGAACTGATCCAACCATTCAACAGACACCGCTTGATTCAATAGCGCATCTTTTGGCGGTTGTGGCCCCGACTTGGATAATGATGAAGTGAGTGTTTTCAGCATGAGATTTTCCGAAGAGAGAGCGCCCGTTAAAAAAGGGCGTCCATCTTTTTGCTGCCATCTCAGATTGCCGGCTAAGTCACTGGCCCCCACACGGGCTTTGAGATCTGTAATTTCATACGAATCATTATCACGGCGCACTTGCGCCGCTAAATGAGCGGCGCCAAGCGCCGGCAGGGAAATACCCAAGATTTTTCCCAGCGATTCAAAGCGTCTGCTTTTCACTTGGGTTTTAACCTGGTAAATCTCTCCCTTATCTTGGGAAGTAATAGTGGCCCCTTCGGCATTTATGTTCACTCCCGCTGCAGAGGCGGCCAGCTTGATCGGCCATGCCGCCTGACCGGATGTATCTAATTTAGTGGGCCCGCCCTCAAATGCCAGCGTCATGGGCAAATCATCAAAGCGTCCTTCCACAGACCCTCTTAATCGTCCCTCCGCATCCGAAGTAACCTGGCCTTGCTTTATGCGAACGCTCTTCCAGGGACCGATATCCCGCATCTGCCCCTTGATGTTTCTGACCCGGTAATTGCCTTCAGCGATATGAACCTGGTAGGTAAATTCATACGGCCCCGTTTGAGGCGGACCGATGCCAAATACATGCTCGATCAGGTTGAATTTTTTCCCCTGCAGATGGCCATCAACTTCAAAGACCTCCCCGATAGCTGTCAGGGTCATGGTGCCGCGGGCATTGATTTGGGCATCGGCAACTTTCAGTTGTCCCTCCATGGGCCAGGGCGTTTCAAGGGGTAGATCCTTTAAGGATCTCTCTGTTTTAAAATGACATGCAAAGGGCTTATCGCCGTATTGACCCTTCATCGATAGCTGAATCGGTTCGGTTAACCCGCCAGTGCCTTGCCCATCCAAAACCCTGATGGCGGGTGTGCCTTCCGGCCCCTGAAGGTGAGCCGTTAAATCAGACAACCAAATTTTCCCTCCGCTTTTTTGGACTCTGGTACCGATCTCAAATGATCCCTGGGATGGTATGTCGACCTCCAGTAATTTTTCAAGGGAATCGGTTTGGGTGCCTTTAATGTGGATGCGATAATCGATTTCTTGGAAAGTAAAAGGTCTGGCCATGCGCCCATCTAAGTTCAGCCTCATGTCCGATCCCTCAACCTCAAGTTTAACCCGCCAGGGATTTTGAACCGTGGCCAATTCAGCTGCCGATTCGGAAACCAACAAAACACTGAAAGGCATGCCCTTTATGGTGCCATTGCCCTTGATACGTTCTGGTTTTCCAGGAATATTCCGGACACTGGCCTCCTCGATCCAGTAATGCGTCATTTCGCCAGAAGCTGATTGATAGGTAACATTTGCATCTCGAACATGGAACTTTCCAATGTCTGGCAGCGCGCCGGCGGTGTCATCAGCCTGGGCATCGCCAAATGTAAAATTATCGGCACCCCCTGCATTTTTTTCCAGAAAAACCTCAGCACCTGTAAAAAGAATATCCAGGGCCTTAAATTCACCCAAAAATAGCGGCCATAATGCCAACTGAAATTCAAGTTGCTCAATTCGGGCCAAATAGGGTTTGGAAGCCCACCTCTCATTGGCGATGTTCAATTCGCGCACAACGATTCGTGGGCGTAGAGACAATGTGAAACTAATGCGACCGTTCAATTCAACTTTCCGGCCAAAAGCACTGGTTGCGGCAGCTTCCAGCCGCCCCCTGAATATGCTGGGATCCAGCCAAAATGCGAGCGCGGCGACGCCAAGCATCACCAACATGAAACCGATTAAGAATCCAATGAGCAACTTTCTGGAACGCATCAATGCTAACTTTCTGTTTTAAGAAGTGCCGGGGCAAAAGGATATTGGCTAAAAACGACTGAAAGCAATATGGAAAGAACTAGGCTGGATGTCAAGCGGGGAAATCACACCTAAAGGTCCCATCATCTAACCAGCAGCGCTAATTAAGAATTTTTTCAATAATTGCCTTGGTAATCATGTAGGTCGGCCGAACACCTTCGCCCCCCAGGCTGCCGGCCGCCAGGGTTTGACCGCTTTGCAGAGGATTATCAGAGGCATAATACGCATATCGGACCTTGACGTCTTTCGATACATGGCCCCGCAAAATGGCCGCTTCCACCGCGCGCTGATAATGCGCGCCTTCCATTTCTAAACCGACTGCTTTCCAACTGGTTAATTGGAACTTTTCCAATACATCGCGGTTTTGCAGGGATGTTCCCAACACCGTAACAATGGGTCCTTCATAAATGTCAATCGAGTTATCAAAATCCTCTCGTTTTAAGTCATTCTCAACAATATAGGTATGCGGAATTCCTTCCAGCACGTGGGCGGTGGCCAGCATGATATCTCCCTTTTTACCCGGTAAAATACCCGCTTTGCCCATAACGGATATGGACTTCACATTAAGAAGGTTTGCGAGGCTTTCCTCGTCCTCCGGTCGCAGCAATTCATCCATCAACTCAAATGCCTGCACCCCAAATGCGTAATCCATAACAAGGATCACCGGCTGCTTGGCCTTCACCGCTTGATTATCAATATTCAAAGCGGGGTGGAACTCGACCTTGTCCAGTTTGGCGGTATCAATGATTTGGCAATCAGACTGCGCACCGCTTTCGTCCGGCAGTTCATAAAAACCATGCTTGACAGCAACCTCCTTTACAGTCTGCTCCTTTACCTGTCCGCTTTTGATGAGCTCATAAAAATCCTGGGCGCTCTTATTTTTGCCATGGTCTATGAGCGCATGGTAACCATAAAGCGTATTTAAAACACTGTGTGGATTGGCGCTAATGATGTGCAGCGGTCGGTCTTTTAGACCAAGCGCCGCTAATGTGTCTTTTATGGATGCGGCCCAGCGTTTCCCATATATCTGATTCAATATGACTTTCAGTAGCGAAGGTGTAAAGTCCATCCGCAGCTGCAGTTCTTTTTTAACTTCCTTGCAAATCGTCTCCCCCAGATAATAAATAATGTTGAAAAGCCCATTGTTGGCATCGGCTTCTCGTCGACTTTTTTCAAAGTAATCATAGGTTGCTTTGGTTTCCGCATAGGTGCGCCCCAGAATAATGCTTAAATTCCAAATGGCCTGGTCCAATTGTTCCGGATTAAGATCATCGTCTGCTTGCATTGCCTGCACGGTTTGCTTCAGTGATTGCCACTCCTTGATCACATCGCCATCTTCAACCTTGATTAGCCGGTATAATTTCATGGCCTCGATGTAAAGAAAGGTCATGTGGGCAATAATGTCATAAATTTCACTCAATCCCCGGGTAATCACAAAACACATCTCGCTTTGGCCCACCCGGTAAGAATCTCTGCGGCGTTTTAAGGCCTTAATTTTTTCAAATGATGTTTCATTTAGAATTTCACGCGCCGTCAATACAAACCGATGGCACGATTCAATTCCCCGTGGCAACCGGTCCAAAACATATTCCAAACCTTTCAACTCGATAATGCGCGGATCGTTCATGGATCCATAAATTTCGGGATTCAGCGTCCGCAAGGCCTCCTCCAGAGATTGGCCGGATGGCCCCCCAAGCTTATAATACCCTCTTAACATGAGGGCTTCGGTAATGATTTTAAATGCTCGAATCGCCAGACGCGCTTCATGGGCACTGGTAAGATGGTCAATCATCATTATTACACTGCATCGATCATTTTATTTGCGCTATTGTTTGCTAAGAAATACGTAAAAGCCATGAAAACCTTATCTTTTTAATTTTACTAACCTAATGAAATTCATGCAAGTTTTTAGAAGAGCGCACTTTTTTGCAGTAGATGTCACCATCAGCTTGTACGGAAAAAGCCAGGCACCCTTTTAAACCGGCACGCTGGCTTTGTATAAAGTTCCGCAACCTTCGATAAAATAGTTGTTGACTGCGGCGGGAATGATGATGGATTCACCATGCTGAATGTTGACAGATGGTTGCGTGTGAGGCGGTTTAAAGGTTGTTTGACCGTTGGTGCACAGAATAATTTCAACGCTCTGTAACTCTGGACTCTGATAGAGCTCGTTCTCGTTAAGGTCGATGACCGATAGCGCAAACTCTTGGGCGGGGGTCACATACTCTTTCTCATTCTTGGAAATTGACCGGGGAATGCGAATCTCCGTATCCTGGTCTTCAAATATCAGTGTATTCAACAGTTCCGGCACATCAATATGCTTGGGCGTAGCCCCGCCCCTCAAAACATTATCGGAATTGGCCATGAGCTCGATACCCGTGCCGTCCAGATAGGCATGCAGTGTCCGGGCAGGCAAAAATATCGCCTGTCCGGGTTCAAGCTGAACAAGGTTTAAAAAAATAGGTGCTAAAATCCCCACGTCATTGGGATAATACATAGCTATCCTGCTGACCCAATCAAACACAGGATTTTCCTGGGTGCGTGGCTGCGCGTTTGCAATGGCTTCATCGATGACCGGCTTCAACTCATCCGGACCAAGTCTCATAATGGCGGTAAAAAATTGTTTTAAACCATCCGAATTTGGGTGTGAATGTAGCTGCTCCAGTTGAACTTTTAAGCCATTTGGTGTGATGTGTTGCCCCCATTGAATAATGTCGGCAATCTTTCGAAAACCGCACAGTCCCCAGAAAGACGTTAAAGCACATAGGCATTCGGGTTTGTGATGATCATCTTTGTAATTGCGCTCAAAGGCATCCATGGGAATTCCCCGTGAATTTTCCCGGGCAAATCCCGCTTTGGCCTGCTCCCGGTCGGGGTGGGCCTGAATGGAAAGCGGTTTGGCGGCCGCCAACACTTTCAGCAAATATGGCAGTTGATTGTCAAATTTGGTTGCCACTTTGGGCCCCAAAATATCACTGGGATTTGACACGATGAAATCTAGCAGCGACACCCATTCACCATTTTGCTGAATCATTGATGGTGCTTTGGGATGCGCTCCCATCCAAAGCTCGGCCTGGGGTTGTTGGTCTCGATTCTTGGTACCCAACAAATCAGGTATCGCCGTTGTTGATCCCCACGCATAGGTTTGAATCGTATTTTTTAGCTTTCTGATGCGTTGCATACTGTTTACCTTTCGAGCATTCTATCACGCCAATATCCCAGGACTCCATAATTATTCAAATAAAATGATAGCTTGCCTAAATTTGGTCATCTGTACCACACGCCTCGGGCGACTCAGCATATTTGAAAAATGAGAAAAATCGACGTTTCGTTTCAATCAGATGCGCCCGGCGCTTCCCAGAACGTTTTCATTTTTATAAGTGACCATTTTAATCAACTCTTCCCGGGCTGGGCCCAGGTATTTGCGCGGATCGAACTCCGCAGGATTTTCGGCAAATACCTTGCGAATGATGGCGGTCATGGCCAGGCGGCCGTCGCTGTCAATATTGATTTTACACACCGATGATTTGGCCGCGCGGCGCAGTTGTTCTTCGGGAATACCCACAGCGCTTTCCATCTGACCCCCAAATTGGTTAATCATCGCCACGTGCTGCGGTGTCACCGAAGAAGCCCCGTGCAAAACAATGGGAAAATCCGGCAGCCGCCGGCCAATTTCATCCAGGATATCAAAACGCAATGGGGGCACCTCTTCACCCTCCTTTAACTTAAACTTATAGGCCCCGTGGGAAGTGCCAATGGAGATGGCCAGGCTGTCGACACCGGTATTTTCGACAAATTCTTCCACTTCTTCCGGTTTGGTGTAATGCGAGACATCGGATACAACCTCATCCTCAATGCCCGCCAACACCCCCAATTCGCCCTCCACCGTCACGTCTTGGCTGTGGGCGTATTCCACTACCTGGCGAGTCAATTTGATATTATCTTCAAAGGCATGATGGGACCCATCCAGCATCACTGATGAAAAACCGGATTCGATACAGGCTTTGGCCAAATCAAATGTATCGCCGTGATCCAGGTGCAGGGCAATCGGAATCGGTTGTCCCATTTCCTTGGCCATCTGTACGGCACCGGCAGCCATATGCGGTAAAAAAGATGCATTGGCATACTTGCGCGCGCTGCCGGAAACCTGCAAAATCACCGGGGACCGGGTCTGTGCACATCCCGTAATGATACCTTGTAGCTGTTCCATATTATTGAAATTATAGGCCGGCACAGCATATTGGCCGGCCATGGCCTCTTGAAACATTTTTTGGGTATTTACAAGACCCAATTCCGTGTAATGTAGCGTTGCAGCCATGATATCGCCTCCATCATTGGATTTTTGCAGTTATAAAAAATTGAAATGACAACAATAGCAATCTGCCTTTTAAAACAATTTAGTTAGATTTGTATTAAATGCACTTATAATAAAGGCCGGAAGGCGTTGCGATTGGGGAAAGCGCCATTACCGGTTGCCTTGTTGAAGCACAGGGTAATTGACAAACGTATTTTTTAGGGTGATATCATCTTATAGCAAATACAGTAAAACAGCGGTACCGTAAATTTGGTTATAACCTTGCCAAAAGTATGTCTCATCAGGATGTTAAGTGCCTGGTTTATCGGCCGTCCCCATGGATATTCAGGCGCCTAATTAGCGCGTTGTCGCCTCGCTGTCTTTTTGATGGTGCCGCACCGCTGTGGCTACGTTAAAGAACATGCGCTCACGTCCCAAAGTCTCTCCGAGTGGTGACTTGCGGATGATACGCAACATCGCGGGATTGAGCCCTGCCAGACAGAACATAACACCGCGGTTGCGATGCCGTTCTTCAGCCTCGATGAGCATTTTAAGCGCCGTGTATTCCAGATCGAAAGTTCTACTGAGATCCAGCACCACCACCTGCGGTCGGTCTCTTTCGATGAGGGGTAAAATCCGTTCTGCAAGATTCTGGGCGTTGGCGAAAAAGATTCGTCCCTCGGGCTGCAGCAGTAAAAGGCCAGGAAAAGTCTCATCATCCGGGTGTTCTTTCGAGCGGGGCCGGAAGATGTCGGTGCCGGGTTTGCGCCCCAGAACGTGGAGCGCCGGCTTTTCCTCCTGGTACATTAAACTCAGCAGTGATAGTAGGATGGCAATGACGATGCCTTGCAGGGTACCCACGAACACCACACCGGCAAATGCAGCAACAGCCCACACAAATTCCATGCGGCGGATTTGGAGTATATCGACAAATTCTTGCGGTTTGATCAAACCGAAAGAATAGACAATCACCACTGCAGCGAGGGTTGCCTGGGGCATCAGGCTAATCAGTGGCGCCAGGAACAGCAATGTGAGCAAGGCAACGCCGGCCGTAACCAGCTGCGCCACCTGGGTGCGGGCACCGGCGAGCCGGTTAACCGCGGTCTGCGTGGTGCCGCCCCCAGCCGCCATGGCGCCGAACAGACTGCCGCCAATGTTACTGATACCGGTGGCTAGCAGCTCCTGGTTGGCATTGGGCCGCGGCTCACCACTGGCGGCGAATGCGCGTGCGGCCGCCGTGGTTTCGGTAAAGCTCATCAAGGCAATGCCGAGAGCACCGGGCCAAAGTTTGGCTAACAAAGCCAGATCCGGCAATACCAAGGCCGGCAAGCCTTGGGGAATATGGCCCGCAGTTGCAACCCCCTGTTGCTCCAAGCCAAAATACGCCACGGCGGCAATGCCGATGGCTACAGCGACGATGGGTGCCGGCGCACGCGGGACGAAATGTTCCAGCCCAAGCAAAATCGCAAACATGACGGCGCTTAAGACCAGCGTGATTATAGAAGTCTCCGGTAAATGCTGAAGGATGGCAAGCAGGTTTTCCAGAAATGATCCCTTGTCGAAATGGATGCCCATCAGCTTTGGCAACTGGTCCGCCACAATAACAAGACCGATTCCCGCTTTGAATCCCACCAGCACCGACTCTGAAATATAGTTGGCGACAAAACCGATCCGCAAAACGGAGGCCAGCACAAGAAAGGCACCAACCAACAGCGCCAGTGTCGCGGAAGCGATTAGCAACGCGGCGGGCTCTCCGCCCGGAACGACTAATCCGATCTGAGCGCCTGCCAGAATTGCGATGGTCGTCGTGGTGCTCGTGCTTAGCGGCCGCGAAGTCCCGAGCGCAGCGTAAATTACCAGCGGCACAAAGGCGGTGTAGAGTCCTACCTGAACAGGCAGATTGGCGATCGTTGCATAAGCCATCGCCTTGGGGATGACCACGGCAGCGGCCGTCAATCCAGCGACCAAATCTGCTCGCCACCACATGCGCTGGTAAACGGGCAACCACTCTAACAAGGGTATTAACTTGTGCGTGATGACCAATCTCCTATTAATGGTGACTAGAACGTATCTCAAAAAAGTCTAAGTGCCCCTGGCAGTGTTGTGAACCGGCTCAAAATGCTCACATACTGCGTGTATGCTCCACTTTTTCGCCGCTTCACGCCTTGCCAGGAACCCTAATCTTTTTTTTGAGATGCGTTCTAGTCTTTTTCGCTCGATTTTATTGATACAAGCTTGCCTTTCCCAAAACGAGTTTGTTAATTATGGCTGATAAATGCTATTTGAATTTCGGATAAAATTCAAAATTTGACACTCAGGGAGGCATCAATGGATCTTGGTATAAACGGTAAAATTGCATTGGTGACAGCGGCAAGCCGTGGGTTGGGTCGCGGCTGCGCGGAACAGTTGGCCGCGGAAGGGTGTCGCGTGGCGATCTGCGCCCGTGAAATGGCCGCCGTCAAACAGGCCGCCGAAGAAATATCCACCGCAACCGGCGCGGATGTGATGGGATTTGGCGCTGATATGCGCAACGCCGATCAAATATCGCGTCTGCTTGCAGACGTGCGGCAGTCACTGGGAGATCCCGATATTCTGGTCACCAATGCCGGGGGCCCGCCACCGGGGACCTATGCCAGTACGACCGTGCAGGAATATGAAAAGGCGATCAACCTCACCTTGATGAGTGCCGTACACCTGATTCATGGGGTGACACCGGCCATGCAACGCAGACAATGGGGCCGGATTATTGCCATCACTTCCATTTCGGTGAAACAGCCCATCGACACGCTGCTTTTATCCAATATGGCCCGGGCGGGACTGACCGGCTTTTTAAAAACGATTGCCACCGAGTTGGCCCCTGATGGTATTACCGTCAACGCCTTGTTGCCGGGCACCCATCAAACATCGCGCATCGATCAGTTGGCGCAAGATCGCGCCGAAAGGGAAAACAAGTCCAAAAAGGACATTATCCGGGAAATGAAGGCGACCAATCCCAGCCGCACCATCGGCGATCCATCTGATTTTGGCGCCGCAGCGGCTTTCCTGGCCGGCATGCAGGCGCGCTACATCACGGGCCAGAATTTACTGGTCGATGGCGGCACCTATCGTGGGCTACTGTAATTTCACCAACACCTAAACTAAGCCATAGATTCGGCCCATGGCCCTAATCTGAAGGCAATGGCGTTTTTCTCTGCTGCCAGCAGATTAAGATTATTTGGCCTGCACCATCTCTCGGCAGGCATCAGCAATTTTAGGCGCACTGAAACCCAGGGTGTCGCTCAGGTAGGGCACATCACCGACTTCTCCGAAGCGATCCTGGGAACCCAACCGTTTCACCTTAGCCGGATAATTTTCAGCCAGTACCTCGCAGACCGCTCCGCCCAGACCTCCTATCACATTCTGGTTTTCGGCCGTGACCACCGCGTTGGTTTTCTTCACAGAATCCAACAAGGTTTGAACATCAAACGGCTTGACCGATGGATAATGAATATGCTCGGCCTGGATGCCCTCTTGCTTCAGGCTGCCAACTGCTTTACGCGCAAACTGGGTGGTCAAACCGGTGGTCACCAGGGTCACATCCGCGCCTTCATCCAGTATACGCGCCTGATGGGGATCAAATTCATAGCTGTCGTCGAATAACGGTGCGTGGACTTCGCGTATTAATTGCATGTATTCCGGCTTTTGGCTGGCCGCCATATATCTGACCATGGAGCGCAGTTCGTAGACATCGGCCGGACAGTAGACGCGCATGTTCGGCATGGCGCGCATAATGGCCAGATCCTGAAAGCACATGTGGGTGGCGCCATTTTTGGCTGTGGTAACGCCCGGGGCGGTGCCGACAATTTTAACCGGATTTTCGGCGTACGCTATCGAAATCGTGATCTGGTCATAGGCCCGGCGGGTGGCAAAGGGGGAAAAGGTGGCACAAAACGGTACCATGCCTTCATTGGCCAGGCCGGCCGAAATGCCGATCATGTTGGCTTCGGCAACCCCAACATCAAAAAAACGATCCGGAAAGGCATCCCAGACCCTGGGAACCGTACCCGATGATTTTCCCAGATCGGCTTCCAGGCAAACAACTTTGCTGTTTGTGGTCATCAGTTCTATGAGTGTATCGGTATAGACGGCTCTTAATTCTTTTTCGTGTAACGTCATTCTTATTTTCCTTCGGTCCAGTTAAAATGAAACGGCTCATCGTCATCCAACGCGCAGACGCCCCCGATAACTCGGTTGCGTTCGTCTTCATCAGGGATGCTGATGAAATGGCATTCGATACGGTTTTCGTAACAAACATTACCCTTGGCTTTGACCGTGTGCGCCACGATCATGGCCGGTTTATCTTTGACAGCCATGGCTTTGTTGATCGTTGCATGAATATCGTCCCAATCATGGCCGTCCATTTCAAACACCTCCCAGCCAAAGGCGCGCCATTTGTCCACCACCGGCTCCAACGAGACGATTTTCTCAACTTCGGCATCGATTTGCATTTTGTTATAATCGGTAATCACCACCAGGTTGTCCAGTTTGTGCTGGGCCGCAAACATCCCGGCTTCCCAGATTTGGCCTTCCTGTGATTCGCCGTCGCCGACAATACAAAAAACATGATTGGTTTTGTTCTGAAGTTTACACGCCAGGGCAATACCGTTGGCGCAGGACAGCCCCTGACCCAGCGATCCAGCGGTTTGATCGATGCCGGGCGTAATTACCTGGTCCACATGGCTCGGCAACTCCGTACCATTGGCATTCAAGGTCAGCAACACATCTTTGGGGAAATAGCCCCGGTAGGCCAAAGCGGTATAAAGCGTCGGGCCGGCATGTCCCTTGGACAGGATAAAACGGTCGCGATCGGCCCAGCGGGGATTGTCCGGTTTGACGTTCATAACTCGAAAGTAAAGCGTAATGATAATTTCCACCAGGCTAAGGGATCCGCCAATGTGGCCACCGCCCGCCCGGCACATGATATCGGTGATGATGTAGCGAAATTCCTTGGCCAGTTGATCCAACTGCTCCTTGCTCTCGATTTTGTCGAAATCCATGAAAATCTCCTTAAACCCCAAGCTCTTCTTTGAGCCATGCTTTGACATCGTCATCCAGGGCATACACACCCTTGAGTTCGCACACATCTTTTTCAAAACGACTCGGAAGCTCGAATTCCGCCAGTTCGGTGGCATCATCTGAGTTGCGCCGGATCAAATAGATCATGTAAGGCTTGCTCCAACAATTGACAACAAAATAGATCGTGTAATCGTCTTTGGACCGGATAATGTGTTTTCCGCTGCCCCAGTCCGTATTGCCCCATTCCAGATAGAGCTTGACAGCCTCTTCAGGCGTCATCTCCCATTCAACTTCGTTGATGAGATCAGTTTCTTTTTTTAATTGTTCCAGGGTAAGCATTTTATGCTCCTTTCTAGCAGATGTTTACAACGTCTTGGACGCTCATCGCTTTTTTGAGAATAACATTTCGCTTTGCAGACGATATCTGCGCCCAACTCATTTTCGGTTAAATAGTCAGATAGTATACTATTCATTATGCCGAATTAAAAAAGGCGAAAATATATGATTCCGGTGCTAATGTCAAACACGGCATATGGTTGCCATTAAAACTTATTGCAAATATTATTATTCAATTCAATCTGTTAAATGCGCAGACGAACTTCGTGGGCTGGCGCCTATTTATTTCAAAAATGTGCCTCAGACAGCCGCGCTAAACCAGGATCAAAACAAAATGATTAGTATCTTAATGTTGCACAAATCCAATATGACATTTGTGCGATATTGACATTCGCCTGATAAATCGTCACAATCAAAGACCATTTAAGTGTGGCCTGTTTATTCACTTCTCAGGGCCCAAGATCTGCGTTGGGCCTTTGTTTTAAGCCCTCGATTAGC
>JASJAZ010000195.1 GCA_030066785.1 Desulfobacterales bacterium
CTGTGCAAGGCGCCCTGGCCGGACTGGCCAAAACGGCATCCATCGAGTGGGACGGAGTGCTTTGCAGGGCATTCGATGTTGATCCCGCATGGCAGGACCATGCGGCAATTGCCTCCCAATTGGTTTCTGAGTTAACCGCCCCGGATCTTTCCGAACCGACCGAAATATGTTTGGGCCCCAAAAAGAGATCCGTTTTAGAGCTTCAAGAGACCCCTCACACATCAAGCAGTATTGAAAATCTGAACATCGCCAGCGGCGATGTATTCATTGTTTCCGGGGGCGCCCGGGGAATTACCGCCCATACCGCCCGGATGCTGGCACATTATACGCAACCAACGCTGATACTCTTAGGGCGTTCACCCAAGCCATCGCCGGAACCGACCTGGCTATCTGATTTAAAAAATGAAGCCCAGATTAAACGCGCCATCGTCGCAAACCAATTCGATAAAGAAAAACCCACGCCCGCCGCCATTGAATCGGCTTTCAAAGACTTCATGGCCGCGCGTGAAATCCAATCCACATTATCTGAAATCCAACTTGAAGGGGCCAAAGTCGCCTACTGTCAGGCCGATATTCGCCAAGCCGATCAAGTACAGGCCCTCGTTGATGATATCCGTTCCCGGTACGGACCAATTCGAGGCATTATCCACGCGGCCGGAGTGTTGGCAGATCGCTTTATCGTTGATAAGAGCGAGTCGCAATTTCAAACGGTTTACCAAACCAAAGTGCACGGTATCCGCAATCTGTTGCACGCCACCGCCGATGATCCTTTAAAACATATCATTTTGTTTTCATCGGTTTCCGCCCGCATGGGCAACCGAGGGCAAGTCGATTATGCCATGGCCAACGAAGTATTGAACAAAATGGCCAACATCGAACAATTTAAACGCCCCGATTGCAAAATTGTCGCTATCAACTGGGGGCCATGGGACGGTGGCATGGTGTCACCTTCACTAAAAAAGGAATTTGAGCGCAACGGCATCGGCTTGATTCCCCCGGCAAAGGGCGCCTATGCCATGCTCCAGGAAATGAGCGCAAATCACAACAGTCCGCATGAGATTGTGCTGGGAGCAGATGGTTGGAGTGCTGCCAGCGCTGTTGATCGTTTCCGTGATTCCAAAGCACACGCGCCGCCACCGCCATCGATTGAATCCGAAGAGCTTTTTCTAACTCTCAAAAGTGAAATAGATACCGATCAATTTCCCATTTTAAACTCACACGTGTTAGATGGTAAACCGGTCGTTCCCTTTGCATTAATGACCGAATGGCTCGGACACGGTGCGCTACATGGCAATCCCGGGTTATACCTTTGCGGTATCGACGATATGCGGGTGTTTAATGGTATTAAGTTAGATCAAGAAAAAAAGATTATTCGCCTCTTAGCCGGCAAGGTTCGCAAAAACGGTAAGCTGTTCGAAGTGGATGTTGCCATTCGTAACGGCATCAAAGACGGACAGCCGGTTATCCATTCCCAAGCCAAGGCCATTTTGGCGGACAAGATGCCGGAACCCCCTTCATTTGATCTTTCAGCATTTCGCACTGAAAAGCCTTATGATAGAACCATCAGCGAAGTATATGATCAAATTCTATTTCATGGTTTGGATCTGCATGGCATCAAAAACATCGAGTGCTGCACACCCCGCGTCATGCTTGCGCAAATCGAATCGGCCCCCCCGCCACATAAATGGATTGTCGCGCCAATGCGCAGCAAATGGGTTGCAGATCCATTGGTTCTCGATTCCGCTTTTCAAATGGCAACGGTCTGGTGCTTTGAGAATAAAGGCATGGTTTCACTGCCCAGCTATTCAGCCAGTTATCGTCAATTCTGCCGGGAATTTCCGCAAGGCAGCGTTACGGCGGTTCTGGAGATAAAGGATGTATCCAGCCACAAAATGCGGGGTGATTTCACGTTCATCGACTTCGATGAAAACGTAATCGCCCAGTTGACCGGTTATGAGGCTGTCATGGATGCGGGCCTGTATAAAGCCTTTAAGCCCGAGCGTGCGGTGGCGGCGTAGATGATTGAATACCTCAGATCGTTTTTCACGCGTTACATACATAAGCCTTACCGATTAAGACAATCCGTATCTCTGATTGAATTTCTCGACAACAGCTAGTAGCTGGGGGGTCAATCTTTTTTTGACTTCGCGAATGATATCATCTGGTACGGCGCCATAAAACGCTTGGGCAATCCCACCACAGATACATGCTTGCGTATCACTATCGCCACCCAGAGAAATCGCCTTGCGAATGGCGTCCTCAAAGTCCGTTGATTCCAGAAAAGCAATAATGGCTTCAGGCACTGATCCTTGACATGAAACATCAAAGTGGTAGTGCGGCCGGATCTCATTCAGTGTTCGTTTCAAATCGTACCCAAACCGCTCGGAAATTGCCCGTCGTATCTCTTTTTTGGATTTCTTATGCCTGGCCATATAGATTGCCAGGGCAGTGGCTTGGGCCCCTTTGATGCCTTCGGGATGATTGTGGGTTACCGCAGCACTTTGAGCTGCCTGTGCCAATACTTTTTCCGAAGCATCAAACGCATAACCCACCGGACTGACCCGCATGGCCGAGCCGTTTCCCCAGCTATTGTAGGCTGCCGCCGTATCAGCAAAGATCCACTGGAAAAAGGCGACACCATATCCGGCGCGGGGATAACGCCGACCATAGGCACGCATCGTGACAGCATAGTCGCGACGTTCTAATATAGCGTCAGCCACGGCCACGGTTAAAACCGTGTCATCGGTAAAATGCGAGGCCTTCGCAAAAAGTGGAAATTGTGTGGTTTTTATAGGATTGGCTTCAAAAACCGATCCGATGATGTCGCCTGCGATAGCGCCAAGCATAGCAATATGTCCCTATAGATAGCAGCCAAAACCGCACTAGGAATGGGTATGACAGGGTCCTTGATGGTACTTTTTCGTGTTGATTACAAATGTCGGATCTTGGTGCGGTGTTGCTTTGAGAGTTTGAGGTAGTTTGCCACCGGCGCACGAAATTTTTGGGCAGCCTCTTTGGTAAGCGTCTTTTTGAATGTTGCCGGGGCTCCAGCAACCAGGGAATAAGGTTTGATCTGCTGGCCTTCCTTAACGACTGATCCGGCAGCGACAACCGATCCTTTTCCGATATGGGCACCGGTGAGCACGACCGCGTTAATGGCAATCAGACAATCTTCTTCAATGGTGCAGCCATGAATAATCGCATTATGGCCCACACTGACGTTGTCGCCGATAAGCGCGGGAAATCCATAATCCGTATGCACGGTGCAATTGTCCTGAATATTGGTATTTGCTCCGATCGATATCAGTTCCATATCTCCCCTTAGGACGGTTCCATACCAAATACTGGCGCTTGACTTTATTTCCACATTACCGATAACGGTAGCAGAGGGGGCGATAAAGACCTCATTTCCGATTGTAGGCCGTTTACCATCCAATTCGATCAACATATGACCTCCATGGGCACAGGATACCCCAAATTAAAATTATTGCCAAAATTGATGGAAGTGTTGCACCGGGCCGTGACCGTGGCCCAGTTGATAGTTAGCGCCGGATCGAATCGCTTCACTGATATATGTTTTGGCCTGTTGGACCGCTGCCCTAATATGGAGGCCGTGGGCCAGATAGGCGGCGATGGCCGAAGATAAGGTACAACCGGTTCCATGGTTATTATGGGTTTTTATCCGATCGGCATTGAATGGTATCATCTGATTTTCGACTTTAAGATACAGCCAATCGGTGCTGTCATCGCCCGAAAAATGCCCACCTTTGATCAGAATATCTGATTGTCCATATTGGCTCAGTTTATGTGCAACGGTTTGGATATCGTTTTCATTGCCGATGTTAAGGCCGCTTAGAAGGGCTGCTTCCGGCACATTGGGCGTAATAACATGGGCCAGCGGCAGCAAATGTGTTTTAATGGCTTCGATGGCATCGTCTTGAAGTAGCTTATCGCCGCTTTGTGCTACCATGACCGGATCCAGCACAATATTGGGGGCGTTATGTTTTTTTAGGTGTTGGGCCACCACTTGGATCAGTTCACTGGAAAACAGCATCCCTATTTTAACGGCGTCGGCCCCGATATCATTAAAAATGACATCAATTTGATTGGCCACAAAATCGGTTGGAACGGGATGAATACCATAAACGCCCTGGGTATTTTGGGCCGTTAAAGCCGTAATCGCCGACATACCGTAACAACCCAGGGCGGCAAATGTCTTTAAATCCGCCTGAATACCCGCACCGCCCCCACTGTCTGATCCCGCAATGGTTAGTAGCCGTTTGTAATGTTTGTCCTGTCTAATGGTTTGCATGGTTTGTTATCCTTGAAAATCACTCATTGCTGATCGATTAACAATTATGGTTTTTTAATGACGGTTATTTTTAAGAAGTTGTTTTAAAATGATCCCATCCCGAGGGGACAAAATCTAAAATTCTACCATCAGTCTGAACAATTTGCATGCGATTGGAATCATTGATTTCACCGATCTGATAAAGCGGCGTGTTGAAGCGCTTCTGGAAAGCCGTTCGTGCCTGATCAGCGCTATCCGATGCAATCGTACATAAAAGAACGTAATCCTCTCCCCCACTCAAGGCCCAGTCCACCGGGTTAAAACCACGGTCAGTGCAATATTGAAGCAATTCTGGCGATATCGGAATCTTTTCCGCAAATAGGCACACGCCCACCTGACTCTCTTGGCAAATATGCCCAATGTCATTGCTGAGTCCATCACTGACATCAATGGCGGATCGTACTCCGGTCTGTAGACTCAAAAACTGCCCTTCCCGAACATGGGGCCGTGGCCGAATATGCGTAGCATATAAGTATTTCAAATCTTGACGCTCGATTTTGGCGTCATCAAGAATTAGCTGCAGTCCGGCTTTGCTGTTACCCAGGCATCCCGTGGCAAAAATAAGATCTCCCGGGCGAGCGGCATCGCGCGTCAACAGGCATTCCCGGGTAACGACACCCACAACCATAATATTGACAATCAAGTCGGTTTTCGATCGGGTGGTGTCCCCCCCAAGCACGTTTACATCAAATTCGGCGGCCAAGCTTTTGAGGCCGTCATAAAAATCATCCAGATATTCCAGATCGCAATCGTCGGGAATGGCAATACTGATAAACGCGTGGACAGGATTGCCACCCATGGCGGCAATGTCACTCAAGTTAACTGCCAACGATTTGTACCCCAGATCAGCACCGGAGGCGGCCTGACGCAAAAAATGCACCCGTTCAACCAGCAGATCAGTGGTAACCAGTGTGAGATGGCCGACCTCAGGTTCAAATGCCGCGGCATCGTCACCGATGGCTTTAACGACATGCTCCGGGTGTACCAGACATCCTCGGCTTACACGCCGTATAAAGCCGAATTCCCCAATTTCTTTTAAAATCATTTTGTTTGTGCGTCTTTAACGGTTTGCCGGAGTTGTCGCGCTGCTTCCCGGGGGTTTGCGGCGGTAACAATCGCCGAGACAACCGCCACACCATCTGCCCCGCTGGCGATAACCTCGGCCGCATTGGCGTGATTTAGGCCGCCGATGCCCACAAGCGGTATTTTGACATGACGCCTGATTTGCTGCAAACCATCAAGGCCCAGGGGTGGGACTGTATCGGTTTTCGTCGGCGTTGCGTAAATCGGACTGACACCGATATAGTCGGCCCCTCCTTTTTCAGCTGTTATGGCATCTGTCAGAGATTCGGCGGAAATTCCAATAATCATCGAATCTTTAACAAGATCACGCGCTAGATCCAAGGGCATATCACTTTGACCCAGATGAACCCCGTCGGCTTTTGCTGCCAAGGCAACATCCAAACGATCATTGATTATCATAGGAATGCCAGCTTGGTTCAAAAAATATTTGATGGCTAGGGCTTCCTCAATAAATTCGCGTGTCGTACAGGTTTTTTCGCGCAGCTGCACAATACTGACACCACCATTGATCGCTGCTTGAACAATTTCAAGGGTCGATCGGCCTTTGGCCAGAGTTCGATCGGTAACCAGGTATACCGAATAGTCGATGGGGCCGTATGTCACGGCTCTAATTCTCCCTAATCCGGCAGCCGTTTTGAAGGTCTTCCGGGGAAATGGTGTACAATGCATCCAAAAGCGCGATCATGAAGCTGCCGGGTGCTTCGGCGGTTTGACCGGCTTTTTCGCCCGCCAGACCAAAATAAGCCAATGCGGTTGCCGTTGCACTGAGAGGATCGGGATCGACAGCTAAAAAAGCGCCAACCACAACCGTTGCGGTGCATCCGGTGCCAGTCACATAACCCATTAGTGGGTGCCCGTTATCTACTCTAACGATCTGCTTGCCGTTGGTGATAAGATCGGTGGGACCGGTAATTGCCAGAGTGGTATTCAATTCGGTTGCCAGTGTTTGCGCCGCTTCGGCAGCATCATCCACTGAGTGAGTCGAATCCACCCCCTTGGTCTTTGAATTCGCATCTCTTAAGGATAATATTTCCGAGGCATTGCCCCGAATCACCGCCGGAGAAGTTTTCGCAATGATTTGTTGAGCGGAAAGGGTGCGCAAGGCGGTGGCACCGGAACCAACCGGATCCAGAATGATCGGTGTGTTTTGACCGGACGCCTTACAGCCTGCTTTGATCATCGATTCTACCCAATCATCTGTTAATGTTCCGATATTTAAGACCAAAGATTTGGCAAAAGCGACCATTTCTTTGACTTCATTGGGAGCATGGGCCATTACCGGCGAAGCACCCATGGCCAATAATGCATTGGCGGTGTAGTTCATCACCACATAATTGGTGATATTATGAATCAGTGGTTTTTGCTGGCGTACGGCTTCTAAATTCTGTGCTGCTTTGTGTGCAAGATGATGCATGCGAATTTATTCCTCCCTTCATCTGATTGACGAACCATAGGCTTAACGCAAGAAAACGCCATCGCCTGCAAGGCGATCGATAACTTTAATGTCGGTCTGCATTCAAAGGAGTCAAAATTGAGGTATCAATGCTGGCAAATCCAAAAGACCTTGCTGATTCTGGGGGGCATCGTCAGAAAGCTAATCGAAAATCCCTACGCTGGTATTACCCAGATCAGGTTCAATGGGTGTAATCTCAGGCGAGGCGCCACCCCAACTTCGATCTCTAGTGCGCTATCTTATAAAAGTCGTCGGTTCCAGTGTCAAGTTCTAATCGACCGTAATCGTTAATATTCAAACTCTACATGATGAGTCTTTGATCCTATTGCAATGAATTGAATTGTTAGTTGACTGTAAAGTTTGTTGATATCGATTATCATGACTGTAAATAATGTTGACACTTTATGTGTCACTCTGACTGCTACCATTCATTCACACCGCCAAGACGTTCAATTTCTACATAAAATTATATACTTAACCGACACAGATAATTTTCGATTAACCGAGGGTGCTGGCATGATTAATGCTCTAACCATTGGTAAGAGGTGGTTGAGATTTTCGATTGGGCTTTAAGTTGGGGTGCCGCGTTTCATAAAATGTTTGGCCCTGCGGGTTTCAAAACAATTTTCGCGCCGGGCTGGATTCCTCAAGGGAGGCAAGCAATGAATACCCAATCAAATCATCTGGAAATGGCAATCTACCGGCGACATCCCAATGAAAAACGCAACGTCAAGGAACTGAATGTCGGCCTTTTGCTGAACGAACTGACCGAGGATCCGTATCAACTGGCAGGGGTTCACGAATCGGGTTCCTTACAGTTGCGTGTTAAACGCACCCAGCCGTGGGAAATCATTTGTGGTCTATTTCTTATTGGCAGCACTCTGTTTTTGCGTGGCGCAGCAAACACGATGAGCAAACAGGTCGGACAATGGCTGGCGTCTCGCACCAAAGACCTGCACGGCGACGCTGCCGTTAATTGTCCACACCCTCAGGTCCGTCTACCGGGCAAAAGCATCGTCACGGTTGATCCGGATGCACCTGAAAAGAGCCGCCAGGCAATCGCCCTGCTGATCATGGAAGCGGCCCGCAATAGTCTGCGCTTGCAGCTCATCGTTGAATCGTTAAACTAAGATCGAATTAGATGCAAAATTTATATGGCACCTAAATCAGGTACGCGCTCATCAGGAAAGAAATGGCGATTACGATTAACGCCTGAGTCATTAAACAGTTTCTTCCATTATAGAAATAAGCACATAAATTACGGCTCTATGTGAGGCCTTGTGC